>JBJXFP010000097.1:0-6132 GCA_046155615.1 Flavobacteriales bacterium
AAGGCACCATTGGCGCATACGGGAACATGGAGCGTCCTGAAGAGAATCCGCGCACTGTGCACATGCCAATGATGTGTCAACACTGCAACCACGCACCTTGCGAAACGGTGTGTCCTGTGGCGGCTACAGTGCACAGCAACGAAGGCTTGAACAACATGGCTTACAATCGCTGCATCGGTACCCGCTACTGCGCTAACAACTGTCCATACAAAGTGCGCAGATTCAACTGGTTCAACTACGTGACCAACGACAAGTTTGCCATGGTAAATCCATCGCAAGACGAAGTGGGTCGTATGGTGCTGAACCCTGATGTGACAGTGCGCACACGTGGTGTAATGGAAAAATGCAGTATGTGTCAACAGCGCATTCAGGCAGGCAAGTTGGATGCGAAGAAGGCCGGAACACCTGTGATGGATGGAAGCATTCAAACGGCCTGTTCAGAAGCATGCCCAACCAACGCCATAGTATTTGGTGATTTGAACGACATGAAGTCACTTAATCGCAAACGCGCTGATGATGTGCGCTCTTATCACTCGCTTGAAGAAGTAGGGGCGAAGCCCAATGTATTCTACATGACTAAAGTGAGAAACATAGAAGAAACCGAAGCCTAAACCCAATAGTATTCAGTAGATGTTTAAAGAATCGAACATAAGAAAGCCCCTCATACTTGGCCACAAGACGTATCATGACATTACCAATGATATAGTGGCTCCCATAGGTGCGGCACCCAGACAATGGAAAATAGCATTCACCATTGCGCTGATAGTAGCGTTGTATGGCGTAGGCGTTTTGTTCTACATAGTAGGTGTAGGTATTGGTTCGTGGGGACTGAACAAAACAGTAGGTTGGGCATGGGACATCACCAACTTCGTATGGTGGGTGGGTATTGGTCACGCTGGTACGCTTATCTCAGCTGTGCTTTTGTTGTTTCGTCAGCGCTGGCGTATGGCTATCAACCGCTCAGCGGAGGCTATGACCATCTTCGCGGTAATGATGGCAGCTGTATTCCCCATCATCCACATGGGTCGCGTATGGCAAGCCTACTGGACACTTCCGCTGCCTAACCAATTCGGTTCGTTGTGGCCCAACTTCAACTCGGCTTTGATGTGGGACGTATTTGCGATTTCCACTTACTTCTCTGTATCCCTTGTATTCTGGTACATCGGGTTGATACCTGACTTCGCTACCATCCGTGACCGTATGGTGAAGCCGGGCATGAAAAGATTCTACAGCATACTCAGCTTTGGCTGGAGCGGACGTGCCAAGCACTGGACCCGTTTCGAAGAAGTATCGCTGGTACTTGCCGGTGTCGCTACACCGCTGGTATTCTCCGTGCACTCTATTGTATCTATGGACTTTGCAACGTCCATCGTTCCGGGTTGGCACACTACCATCTTCCCGCCTTACTTCGTATCTGGAGCTATCTTCTCAGGTTTCGCCATGGTGCAAACGCTGTTGCTCATCATGTGCAAAACCATGAAGCTGGAGGCGTACATCAACCTGAAGCATATTGAGTACATGAACATTGTAATCATTGTAACAGGTTCTATTGTGGGTGTTGCTTATCTCACGGAACTTTTCATCTCATGGTACAGTGGTGTGGAGTATGAGTCTTATGCATTCCTTAACAGGGCATCAGGTCCGTTGGCTTGGTCCTACTGGTGCATGATGACTTGCAACGTGATCTCACCGCAGCTCTTCTGGTTCAAGAAACTGCGCACCAATCTTGGCTTCACTTTCTTCATGAGCATCATCGTGAACATCGGTATGTGGTTCGAGCGTTTTGTAATTATCGTTACCTCCATCCACCGCGACTACACACCTGCTGCATGGGGTGAGTTCAAAGCCACAAGCATAGACATCGGACTCTTTATCGGCACCATAGGAATCTTCTTCACACTCTTCTTGCTTTTTGCACGGTACTTCCCGGTGCTTGCATTGAACGAGTTGAAGACCATACTGAAGACTGCAGGCGAGAGCTACAAGAACGAACAACAAAAGCATTAATAGATATTCCTCAGAAAACTATGGCAAATAAAGTTTTCCATGTGATGTACGATGACGACCAAAAGCTGCTGGATGCAGCTCGCGCACTGGTGGCCAAAGGCATTCGCGTAAAAGATGTTTTTTCTCCATTCCCTATCCATGGTCTCGACCCTGTGATTGGAGTAAAGCGCACCCGTCTTGCTATCTGTGCATTTCTATATGCATGCACGGGCACCACTCTGGCCATTCTTGGTACGTGGTACTTCATGGTGAGCGACTGGGACTGGAACATTGGTGGTAAACCCAACATGACCTGGATAGAAAATGCTCCCGCATTCGTTCCAGTAATGTTTGAGTTCTCAGTATTCTGTGGAGCACACGGTATGGCGCTTACTTACTTGCTGCGCAACGGCACACTGCCCGGAATGCCCGCCACCAATCCTGACCCGCGCACTACGGACGACAAGTTTGTTATGGAAATTACTACAGAGGAAAATCATCAATCCGTGCAGGACATAGAAGCGATGATCAGAGATACCGATGTATATGAACTAAGCATAAAGGACTACTGAAGATGAAGCATGCCTATAAAATATTTGGCTTTGTAGCCCTCTCCGCTGTGGTGTTCTCATCATGCAGCGAAGATGATAACTCACCCGGTGTGGAATACATGCCCGACATGTATCGCTCGCCAGCCTTGGAAGCTTACGTGGACTATGGTGACAATACACGCATGGATTGGACTGAAGTGCGTAAGAGTGAAGATCCTGAGTTCAAACGCAGGTATTCATTGACCCCACCTGTCGGAACGGTGCCTTACATGGGTAGCGATGATATGGCAAAGTTCGCTTTCCCTTATCCACTCAACAACACCCCTGAGGATTACGAGCGTTCCACTGCGGAAATCAAAAGTCCGATACTACCCACAGAAACGAATATCAAAAGAGGTAAAGAGATTTATACCTTGATGTGTACACACTGTCATGGCAAAGAAGGCCACGGTGATGGCAAGATTTCACAAAACGGATTCATTCAGGGCATTCCTGACTACGCCACCAAACTGAAGGACTTGCCTGAGGGCAAGATGTTTCATACCCTTACTCATGGTAAGGGTTTGATGGGACAACATGCTTCACAACTGAACCAGCAAGAGCGCTGGCAGGTGGTAGAATATGTGAAGTGTTTGCAACAAGGAGTTGCAGAACCTGAATTTGATGCAAATGGATTGAAGAAAGTTTCCGGAACCACAGCGGAGGCTGATACTACCAAGAAAGACTAATAGATAAGAAGAATTTTCTAACGCACCAACGACCTTCATGGCACACGATAAACTGCATTTTGAACTTCCGGCTAAAACCAAAACCTGGTCATTCGCATTGATGGGATTTGGCGCATTGGCTTCCATCATCGGATGGTTTACTGACCACTCCGCTGACCATAATTACTGGTGGGCTGTATTGCTCATTTGTTCATTCTTCTTCTTTGCTGTAGCATTGGGTGCGTTGTTTTTCTATGCTGTGCAATACGCTGCTGAGGTAGCATGGACAGCTCAACTGAAAAGAGTTTTTGAAGCCATGTTCAGCTATATACCAATTGGTTTTGCTACAGTGGCTGTTGTGTTGCTCATCGGACAATTCCATGGTCATCACCTTTATCATTGGATGGATTCTGACACCATTGATCCCACTAACTTGGAGAAGTATGACCCCATCATTGCGGGTAAACATCCTTATTTATCTGCTTGGTTCTTCTGGTTGCGTATCCTTATTTATGGTGCCGTGTTCATCGGCTTTGGCTATTTTTTCCGCAAATGGTCGTTGCAGGAAGACAATGCATACAGTGTTGAACATCACCTGATGCAACACCGCAAAAGCGCAGTATTCTTGGTGTTCTTCGCGGTGTTCAGTTCTACTATCTCATGGGATGTATTGATGAGTATTGGTGTACACTGGTTCTCTACCATGTATGGCTGGTATGTGTTCAGCGGTATGTGGGTAACGTGTATGATCTTCGCTACATTGTTGCTGCTGTGGCTCAAGGGCAAAGGTTATCTGAGCAAAGTGAACGACTCACACATACATGATATGGGTAAGTGGATATTTGCTGTAAGCATGCTTTGGAGCTACCTCTACTTCTGCCAATACATGTTGATATGGTATAGCAACATTCCAGAAGAAGTAACCTACTTCCAAGAGCGCTATGAAAACTATATGGCGGGTATGTGGGCAGTATTCTTCTGCAATTTCGCCATTCCGTTCTATACTTTGATAGCACGCGATGCCAAACGCAACCCGAAATTCCTGAAGCGTGTGGGATGTATACTTTTTGTTACTCACTTCCTTGACTTGTGGATGGCGGTGGTGCCCGGTACCAATCACGGACATGAGATAGGCCACCATGCAGGATTCTGGGAGCAGTTCATGCATTGGACATTCACCTTCGGTATGTTCCTCGGATTCCTTGGATTGTTCATTTATATAGTGACCAAAGCACTCACCAAAGCAAGGTTGATTCCTATTAATCACCCATTCCTGAATGAGAGCGAGAACCATCACATCTAATTCATTGTTATTCGGAAAAAGAAGTTTGTAAGCCAACAGAGATAAAGCGTAAGAGATATGAAACTGCTGATAATATTAGTCATCATACTTGCAATCATCGCCATCGTGCAGTTGACCAAGGTGTATGATCTGACCCGCTCCATTCGCAAAACGAAGGAAGAAGAGATTTCGCCTGCTGACAACAAGATGAACGCCAACTTGATGCTTTGGTGGATGATCATTTTCTTCGCAGGTACACTGGTATTGTATGCCAAGTATCATGAGTACTTGCCCGACTCTGCTTCCGAACATGGTGTAGATGTGGACTGGCTGATGGATGTGAACTTGTGGATGATCACCATCATGTTCTTCATCATGAATGCGATGCTCTTTCTTACTGCATGGAAATTTTACTACAGGAAAGACAGAAAGGCAAGATTCTTTGCGCATGACAATCGTTTGGAAATGCTTTGGACAGGTATTCCCGGTGTGGCCATGGCTTTCATCATTGTATTCGGATTGATCACGTGGAAAAAAATAACAGGTCCTGCTTCACCCAATGCACTTCAGATAGAGCTTTTCTCGAAGCAGTTCGACTGGACAGCACGCTATCCAGGTGATGACAAAGCTTTTGGTGGAAGCAGTTTTAATTTGATAAGCAGGGACAATGCACTTGGCCTCATCACGAAAGAAAAAATAGCTGCAAAGCTTGAAGAGTTGGACAAGGCTATCGATGATGTGAGGAAACAGATAGCTGACAATGAAGTGTTGCCCGTTATGCCTGCTAGCTACATTGAAACCTTGGAGGATAAAATTTTCCGTTTGGAGCGGCATAAGCAACGCATACTGGACTTGAACGAAAGCGACCTTGGTAGTGGCCTAAGTGACTGGACAAGTGGAGCAGATGACAAAGTGGTGAAGGGTGAAATGCATTTGCCGTTGGGTCAGGAGGTGGAGTTCATCTTCCGTTCGCAGGACGTTATTCACTCAGCTTATATGCCGCACTTCCGCGCACAGATGAACACTGTACCTGGTGTGCCAACACGTTTCAAAATGGTACCCACCATTACCACTAAGGAGATGCGTCATAAGTTGGGCAATGACAAGTTTGATTACATATTGCTGTGTAACAAGGTATGTGGCGCAGCCCACTTCAACATGCAGATGACAGTGATAGTGGAAACACCGGAGGAATATGCCGCTTGGCTGGCAACTCAGAAAACATTTGTTGCCAAAGAAGAGCCAAAGAAGGAAGAAGCACCGGCTGCTACGGATACCACCGGGACTGCTACTGCCATGAGCAATCCGGATCATTGATTTTTTTAGAACAGAGAATTTAGAACAACGATATTGACGCAATAAAGCGATGGGATCAACAGTAGAACATGCACACGGTCACGACCACGGTCATCACCACCACGAAGAGAGTTGGGTAAGGAAATACATCTTCAGTGAGGATCACAAGATGATTTCAAAGCAATTCCTGATCACCGCCATCATAATGGGTGTGGTGGCAGTAATGCTTTCCATCTTCTTCCGCCTCCAATTGGGTTGGCCGGGTGAGAAGTTTGGTATTCTCAACTTTTTCCTTGGTGACAAATGGGCA
>JBJXFP010000107.1:0-24044 GCA_046155615.1 Flavobacteriales bacterium
ATGACAATCAATTTATCGCTGAATTCATTCATGCGAATCAGCATATGACCTTGCATTTTATTTGGAACAGTGAATTGAAGCTTGATAGAACATGGATGGATAAAGTCCTAAAATCTCTATGCATAAAGAGGTAATTAAACAATCATCCCCACTCTAGTCCCCTCTTCAATCGCCCTCTTAGCATCCAGCTCTCCTGCTTCCTTTGCACCACCTATTAGATGAACTGAAACACTTTTCTCCTTTAGTTCATCATAAAGACTGCGTTCACTCACTTGCCCTGCACAGATGATGATATTGTCCACTGCAAGCATTTGCGATTGTCCATCACGCATAATGTGCAATCCTTGCTCTGAAATTTTTTCATACTCCACACCATCCAAATACTTCACACCATACTTCTTCAATTCTTCACGGTGAATCCATGCGGTGGTTTTTCCAAGTGCGGCACCGGGCTTTCCCTTTCTTCTTTGAAGGAGGAATATTTGCCTCACCCCCAACCCCTCTCTATTGGAGAGAGGCTCTTCAACTCTGACTCCACCACGCAATAAGTTGTTCTCATCCAAATTCCATTTCTCGTTGAAGTCATGAGATGATTCGGGATTGCTTCCTTTAAGCAAAAACATGGCGGTGTCTATTCCAATACCTCCGGCACCAATGATGGCGACTCTTTTTCCAACTTGCTTTTTGTTACGAAGTACATCTGCGTAATCAAAAACATGGGGAAGATTCGAACCTTCTATTTTTATTTCTCTTGGCAACACACCGGTTGAAACAATCACATCATCAAAGTCATTGGCCATTGCCGCATCAAACTTTGTATTCAGTTTTACATCAACCTTGTTGATCTCAAGTTGACGCTTGAAGTATCTCAGCGTCTCGTTGAATTCTTCCTTACCACTAACCACTTTGGCCATGTTCAGTTGGCCACCCACTTCGGCACTTGCTTCAAAAAGTGTCACACGATGTCCACGTTGTGCAGCAGTTATTGCTGCCGAAAGACCTGCAGGGCCGGCACCAATTACCCCAACGTTCTTTGGCGAAGTGGTCACTTCAATACTCCATTCCGTCTCTCTGCATGCAAATGGATTGACCATACATGAAGCCACCTTCCGATTGAAGATGTGATCAAGACAAGCTTGATTGCAGGCAATACACGTATTGATTTCATCACTTCGATTCTCTTTCGCTTTCAACATGAAATTCGGGTCTGCCAGAAATGGACGAGCCATCGAAATCATGTCTGCACATCCTTCCTGCAAAACTTGTTCGGCCACTTCAGGCGTGTTGATTCTGTTGGTGGTAATGAGTGGGATATTCACTTTACCCATCAATCGTTTTGTTACCCATGCAAAACCTGCGCGGGGAACCATTTGAGCAATGGTTGGCACACGCGCTTCGTGCCAGCCAATGCCGGTGTTGATGACGGATGCGCCTGCATCTTCAATTGCCTTGGCAAGTGTTTCTATTTCATTCCATGTTTGTCCATCGTCCACAATATCGAGCATTGACAATCTGTAGATGATGATAAATTTTTCACCTACAGTTTCTCTTATTCGTTTTACAATTTCAATTGGGAATTGCATTCTGTTTTCACCCCATTTATCAGTTCGCAGGTTTGTTCTGGTAACAAGAAATTGATTGATGAGATAACCTTCACTGCCCATCACTTCCACACCATCGTAGCCTGCCTGCTGTGCAAGTTTTGCTGCACGTACAAAATGTTGAATTGTTTTTTCTACATAAAATGAAGGCATGGCCCAGGGCGTGAATGGTGCAATGGGCGCTTTGATTCGCGATGGAGCGAGTGAAAATGGATGATACGCATAACGACCTGCGTGAAGAATTTGCATGCAAATCTTTCCATCAGCATCATGCACTGCATTTGTAATCAGCCTGTGTTTTTCTACTTCTGGTTGCGAAGTGAGTTTGGATGCAAAAGGAGTAAGCCTTCCGAAAATATCAGGTGCAATTCCGCCAGTCACAATGAGACCAACACCGCCTTTGGCGCGCTCTGCATAAAACGCTGCGAGTTTTTCGAACCCGTTTTTTTCTTCTTCCAAACCTGTGTGCATGCTACCCATGATGACACGGTTTTTCAGCGTGGTGAAACCAAGGTTGAGTGGAGCGAAAAGTTGGGGGTAATACATCGGGCTAATATTGTGCAATCACTTTTTGAAAAGATGGTTCATATTGATTCATTTGCACAAAATCATTCACTACAAACAATGAACGAATCACTCGCCCAGCGCCTGCGTGACCAACTGATAGCGCGCAAAATCAAAAACGAAGAGAAGAAAATGTTTGGCGGCATCTGCTTCATGGTGCGCGGCAGCATGAGCGTTGGTATCACCAACAAAGGCGAGTTCATGGTGCGCATAGACCCTGATGAACAGACCACAGCACTGAAGAAGAAGGGCGCGCGCATAATGGATTTCACAGGGAAACCTATGAAAGGTTTTCTCTTCATTAGCGAAGAAGGTTTTGTTAAAGACACTGACTTAGAAAGTTGGGTGGATATGGCCATGCGCTATAATGTAATGTTGCCTGAAAAAACTAAAGAGCCTAAGAGGCCTGCTGTGAAAAAATCAAAGAAGTAAGCCTACCTCCTGAGCCAGATGGCAAAATGTTTATTGATGAATGGCAGAGCGACAAAAACCATAAGTGGCACCAAAATAATAGTGAGAATAAGCGTGCGCAGATAGAAGGGCCATTCAGACATGAACGGTGTCAGTACAAAAAATAAGAACGTGATAGTTGGAAAGATAAACAGCCAAACAAGAATTGTCAGCTTCCATTTTTTTTGGGGTGTATTCATAAATCAGTCAGTCAGTTCATTCATTTTCTCCACACTCATTCCCGCCAACGATTTTATCACTACATCTGCTTTTTTCAGTGTCTCTTCATCGCCTATTGCTATGCATCTGAAACCACCGGTCTTGGCTGCTTCCACGCCACTGATTGCGTCTTCAAACACAACGATGTGTTGTGCATCTATTCCTAATTCGGCTGCTCCTTTCTGAAATACTTCCGGATGTGGTTTAGAGAAATGAATTTTGTTTCCGTCTATGATGGTGTCGAATAATTGAAGTATACCCAGCTTCTCTAGTATCATGATGGAATTTTTACTGGATGAGCCGAGACCGATTTTGATTTCATTTTTTTTCAAATCGAACAGAAATGCATGAATCCCCGGCAACATCTCATCAGGATTTACCTCAGCCACATAATCTAGATACCACTTGTTTTTCAATTCCATCAATTCAAGTTTTTTTTCGTTGTCTAAGTGCAGATGACCCCACGCAAGAATTTTTTCTAACGAGTCCACACGACTCACTCCTTTCAGTTGTTCGTTTTGCTCTTCAGTGAATGGAACACTGAGTGTATCTGCCAATCTGCGCCAAGCCATGAAGTGATACTTCGCGGTGTCCACTATCACACCATCCATATCGAATAGACATGCTTTTATCATCTGCTGAAAAATTTTTGAATTATTAAAAAGCACAGCACCTATTCACCGCATGCATCACCATACAACCCGATAAACAGGATGAGGTCGCTCACGCCTATTTCGCCATTTACATCCAAGTCGGCAGGGCAGGTGCAGTCCACACTGAACTGGCAAGTGCCATCGTCCACCATGGCAGCCGGATCAAAGTTGAGAGCGTTGCCATATGTGCATCCCGGTATTCCACTTACCACCACCCACTGCACACTGTTGGTTTGGCGTGTGCACTCGCCATTGCTCACTCGTGCATAGTAAGTGCCTGCTTGGGTGGGTGTATAGGTTTGAGAGTTGGCACCCGGAATAATTGTTCCATTCTGATACCACCAGTATTGCGTGCCTGCATCAGTTTCCAACTCGCCATTCGTATTGCCTGTAAGTGCGGGATAGAACGGGCAGGAATCCACCAATTTGTAAATAGGCCCAGAGTTGCTCACCACATATACCTCACCATTGAGGTCTTCGCCAAATGCTACAATGCCGTTGGTGGATGCGCTCAATTCATCTTCAATAAATGAATTGCCTGAATGCAGAATAGTAAAAATGGTACTGTTGCAATAATCACTGAAGAAGTAAGTGCCCTGCATGGCAGGAAAAGCTTCACCTCTGTAAACCACTCCTCCTGTGATGCTGCAAAATCCATCACCGCCATGGCTGTAGTCAGCCACCGGAAAATCATAAAACGATGATGATTGACAACCGGCAGTGTTGTAATTGGCATTGCCCTCGTAGCAGCGCCAGCCGTAGTTCAAAGCTGCCGTGCCGTTGGGTTGAAAGTCAATTTCCTCCCAGGTTCCCTGGCCCACATCTCCAATCCACATATCTCCTGTAAGCCGGTCGAAGCTGAATTTCCAGGGATTGCGCAGTCCCAGTGCCCAAATCTCAGGCAGTGTATCAGCCTGTCCGAAGTATGGGTTATCTGCTGGTATGGCATAAGGCGAACCTCCGTCCACATCTATGCGCAACATTTTTCCTAGTAGTTGTGTTGGTGTTTGTGACGCATTGTTAGGGTCGCCTGCACTGCCTCCATCACCCATTCCTATGTAGAGGTAGCCGTCAGGACCAAAGGCGATATGTCCTCCATTGTGGTTAGAAAAAGTTTGAGTAATAGTGATTATTGTATAACCGCTGGCATCATCGGCCACATTGGCATCGGTCGAAACTGTAAAACGCCTCACCACGGTATTGCCAGAGGTATTGGTGTAGTTCACATAGAAATATCCGTTGGTGGCATAGTCCGGATGAAAAGCCATACCCAATAAACCACGTTCACCACCGGTGCTTGTAAAACCAGTAAGGTCAAGAAATTTTCCTACGTACGTGCCGCTGGTTGTGATGATTTCAATGTCACTCTGATCCTTTTCTAAAATGAAAAGCCGATTGTCACCACAACTGTAAATGCCAACAGGTACTGCACTCCCTGTATAGAAAGATTGCAATTCAACATCAAGTGGTGTGAGGGCCTGAGAGAAAGCTAGTTGAGCAATAAAGACGGCAAGCACAGAAAGAGAAAGATTTTTCATATTGTTTTCAAAAAAATTGGTTCACATAATTGAGTCAAATGTATCGGTGCACAGGTTGCAGGAAAACACGACCTAATAGATTTGGCTGCGGATGAAATTCTCTCTGAGCTTAGTTAGCCTGTTATTGATTGCTTCGAATTGCCTTTCGCAGCATGACTCTTTGATGATGATACACAAGAATAGGCTGAGCTATTCAGGTGCACTTCATTATGGATTTATTGTGCCTCACACAGCACAGATGATGCACCTCATACAGGGTCATTCATACGGAGCTGAACTTTCAGCGGAAAGGCGCACCACGGGCTACCGTGCATGGCAATGGCACTATGGAATACCATCTCATGGGCTCAATTATTTTTTTCTTAACACAGGCAATCCGCAAGCCTTCGGGCAACAACACTCATTGAGTTATCGCATCAGGTTGCCATTGGATAAAATAAAAATGCTAGTGCATGCCTGGCAACATGGCTTTGGAAATTCTATATGCAACAAGCACGACATTTTGCTTGGAATAGGTGCGGGCTATTCCACCAAGACTTGGGACCTGCGAGAGAATCATCAGGCACCTGTGATAGGCTCGCACCTAAATATTGCCCTCACTTTGGGCTACGAATTGAGAATGAATGTAATAGGACGAAATGCCGTTCGGGTTGGAATGCGTATCACGCATTTCAGTAACGGTGCTTTCAAAGTACCCAACCTTGGCACCAACAACCTCAGTTTATATTTAAGTTTTTACAACACCAGAAAGAATGAAACATTCAGAATTGTAAACAGGCCAGAAGAAACTCCTTTTCAAAATCAATCCACATCGGTAGCATTCTCGTCAGGCCTCAAAGAAATCCAACCACCTCTTGGCCGCAAGTATCAAGCATACACCATCAGTGCTTTGCACGATTGGCGCATCAATAACAAGAGTTCATTAGGTGCAGGTCTCGATTTTTTTTACGACACCTCACTCAAGCCTTTGATGGAGCGCTATCAAAACCAAACGCCAACCTTTGCCAGACAAATGCAGATTGGAGCGTTGTTCAGTTATACACTTCATTTCAATATGTTCGAGTTGAAAATGCAGCAAGGCGTCTATGCGAAAGACCATTGGAAGAATGCTGGGATATTCTACAATCGTTTTGGTTTGCGTTACAATTTCAAAAAAAATGTATTCGTGCAATTGATGCTCAAAACACATTTTGCAAAGGCAGACTACGGTGAGATGGGTATTGGATACACATGGAGTAAAACGGAATAAGAATGATCCGGTCAGTAACCAAATATGGGTTGATATTTATGTTGGCTTGCAGTTGCAACCAACCCTATGCGCCCGATTGTTTTCAGAGGGCAGGCGACTATGAAACCGAATTACGGACCGTGGGGAATTTCAATACCATTGAGCTGCGTGATTATGTGCAGATAGAACTATATGACAGCACGGAGACATTTGTAGAAGTGACTGCACCGCGCAATCTTATACCCGATATCAAAACTGAAGTACAGAATGAAGTGCTGAAAATTGAAAACAAGAACACTTGCAATTTTGTGCGCAGCTACAAGAACAATATCACAGTGCGCATCTATGCTCCTTCATTTGCAGACATTCAACACCACGGCACCGGGGATATAAAAAGTGTAAACACCATTACTAGCACATACTTTAAAATAGAAAATCACAAATCAGCAGGAACGATGACTGTGCACTTGAATGTGGACTCTGTGGCTATACTCACACACCGAGGCATGGCCGATGTTATTTGTACAGGCACCAGCACAAAAACAACGCTATTCAGCCAGGGACTTGGTTACATCGATTGCAGCTCGCTGATAAGTACTGATACGTACGTAAACAACAGCAGCATCAACGATGTGTATGCCAACTGCAATGGTTATATGTACTGCTACATAGCCTTTTCGGGCAACATCTATTACACAGGCACGCCCAACTACATAGATGTTCAGAATGAGGGTAGCGGAAGTGTGGTGGAGAAGCCTTAGTGGAATCAGTTTGTATAACAAGAAAGATGAAACGGAAATAGCAAAATTGAAAAACCCACACCAGCTATGGTTTGAAAGACTCACTTTTTACGGGTGGAAATTCTGCTGCATTTCGTGCTTCCCGCTCGGTTATTTCTTGTCACCTGCATTTGCAGGTCTTTTGCTAAGGCTCACATCCTCGTGCAAAATGTTCGTGCTTTGTTCGGATTACAGGTGCCTAAACCTTTCATCCTGCACTTATCTCAAGAGTCAAACTTCTTTCGTTGCATTCCATATCAACCAAATGTGGCATGCTACGGGTTTGTACTAGTGCGGCAAGTTCGTTTCCAATTGTATTCGTTCATGCGTTAGTCAATCGAACTGTTACCGGTGTGGATTTTTTCAAATTCCAATCCGGTCTTTTACCGGATTGAACAAACTGTCTATCGAATCAATTTGTGATCGAAAAGTACCAGTTTTGTGCTGAAATAGCACCGTGCCTGATACATAGTTTTTAACCGGAAATGAACACAAGTTTTCAACTTCGGTTCAAAACATTTCGACATTATGGACATCATTCAAATTTGCCTTTGGCAATGCAATCAATAACAAGTCTCAGGTGTTGAAAAACAATTTCAATGATCGAGCATAGTTTTCGGAGTGAATTCATTTTTGGACATCAACAATCGAAACAACATGGAACCGACCGATGCAGTCATCGACTTGCAAAATGCAGATATAAGACAAAAGGAAAATGTGATCCTTAAAGATGTATCGCTGCGTGTAAATCAAGGTGAATTCATATACCTGATAGGAAAAACGGGAAGCGGTAAAAGCAGTTTGCTGAAGACGATGTACGCTGCACTGCCATTGCACAAAGGCACCGGCTTTTGCTGTGGCTACGACCTTGCTAAAATGAAACGCTCGCAAGTACCATATCTGCGAAGAAAGTTGGGCATCGTTTTTCAGGATTTTGAATTGCTTACTGATCGCAGCGTGGATAGCAACTTAGAATTTGTGCTGCTTGCCACCGGTTGGAATGACACCAAAGCCATGGATAGCCGCAAGCAGAGTGTACTGGAGTTGGTAGGTCTGGAAGGTCGCGGCCACAAGATGCCGCACGAGTTGAGCGGTGGTGAACAGCAGCGTGTAGCCATTGCGCGGGCGCTGCTCAACACACCACAACTTATTCTGGCTGACGAACCAACAGGCAACCTTGACCCACGCACAAGCCTCGAAATATTGAATCTGCTGCTGGCCATAAGCCATGCGGGCACCGCGGTGGTGATGGCCTCGCACGACTATGCCACCATGCAAAAATTTGACAGCCGCGTTGTGGTGTGCGACAATGAATCGCTTCGCGAAGAGGCAGGTGTAAGTCATTTCGAAACCATCAATGCGTAAATACCAAGTGATGTGAGGCAGCCAACGGTAAGCATCATCATTCCTGTGCGCAATGCTGTGGATACTCTTCAGCATTGCATCGACAGTGTGCTAATGCAATCATTCCCGTCATGGCAAATATTGATTATTGATGGTGGTTCAACTGATAGCACGTTGCAAGTAATTGAAAAGAACAAAATGCATTTGCATCATTTCAGCAGCGAACCGGACAATGGAGTTTATGCCGCTATCAACAAAGGAATAGACAGAAGCAGCGGTGAGTGGATTTACATTCTGGGAGCTGACGACTTCCTTGCAGATGCCAATGTGCTTCAAAACATTTTTTCGCATCGTCAATATGCCGAACGAGTTATTGCCGGCATGGTAAAGAACGAAAATGTGAACCACCCTTTGGTGCCGGACACACAACAAAATTCATTCAGTAAAAAGCTGTATTGGAAAAATACCATGCACCAGCAAGGTGTGTTTTATCACTATTCACTTTTCAAATCATTTCGTTTTCGTGAGGACCTTAAAGTGCTGGCTGATTATGACTTCCACCTGAAGCTGCTGTACGATGGAGAACACTGCTTCAGCATATCGGTGGTTGTTGCGCATTGTGGCAGCGCAGGACTTAGTAAGCAGTTTAACCGCGCACTATATCTGGAGGAGTTGAAAGTGAAAAGAACCAGACTCGGACCATGGTTGTACATGGCCAACATACCATGGGTTTGGCTCAAGTTTTTATCTAAAAAAATAGTTTAGAACTGACGCAGAAAACGCAAGTCGTTCTCGAAGAACATGCGCAGGTCATCTATCTGATAGCGCAGCATGGCAATGCGTTCTATTCCCATACCGAATGCAAACCCTGAATACTTCTTTGAATCAATACCGCTTGACTCAAGCACATTGGGGTCCACCATACCGCAGCCCATTATTTCAAGCCATCCGGTTCCTTTGGTGATGCGGTGGTCGGCTTCGGTTTTCAGTCCCCAGTACACATCCATCTCGGCACTTGGTTCGGTAAAGGGGAAGTAGGATGGACGCAGGCGGATTTTGGCTTTGCCGAAAAATTCCTGAGTGAAGTATTGCAGCGTTTGCTTCATGTCGGCAAAAGAGACACCTTCATCAATGTACAGTCCTTCTATCTGATGAAACTGACAGTGAGCACGTGCACTCACTGCTTCATTGCGATACACACGGCCCGGCATCACAATGCGCAACGGAGGTTTTTGTTTTTCCATCATGCGCACCTGCACACTGCTTGTGTGTGTGCGCAGCAGCAGGCTCTTATGTGGGTTTTCTTCATTCTGCTCTACGAAGAATGTGTCCTGCATGTCGCGTGCGGGGTGCTCCGGAGCGAAGTTGAGTCCGCTGAATACGTGCCAGTCGTCTTCTATCTCAGGCCCGTCAGCCACGGTGAAGCCAATGCGCGAAAAAATTTCAAGAATCTCATTGCGTACTATACTTAGTGGATGTCTTGTACCGGGCGGTACAGCACCCGATGGCCTGGTCAAATCCTGGCCCCCTGCATCTGCAACAGACCCTGAGGCCGATTCATTTTGCAGCACATCCAGCTTGGCCTGCACCGCGTTTTTCAATTTGTTCAATTCCTGGCCGAGTACCTTTTTTTGTTCAGCACTTACGGTCTTGAATTCTTCGAACAATTCATTCAGCGCGCCTTTCCTTCCCAGCCATGCAATGCGAAAAGCCTCCACCTCGGCAGCCGTTTCGGCTACTGAATTTTGCACCTCTGCTATGTACTTGTCTATTTTGTCTTGCATGGCCACAAGGGATGCTTACTCATTCACACTATTTCATCCTTTCTATTTTCATAGTGATGTCTTTGAACGGGCGATGAGCTGCGTCCACAGGTTGGGCAGCTAAGGAGTCTATGACGTTGAATCCCTCAGTCACCTCACCGAATACGGTGTAGTCCATGTCAAGCCAGCCACTGCCGCCAATGGTTTTGTAAGCTAGCTTTTGGGCATCAGTGTATTTAAAACCGGGAGATCTGGTGCCCACCATCATTTCGGTTTGTGCTATTTCTGCATCAGTCATGGGTTTGCCCTGCACTATGTAGAACTGGCTTCCGCTGCTCTCGCGCTCCGGATTGCCGGCTCCCGATCTGGCAGCGGCTAATGCGCCTTTTTTATGTACGTGTTTCGCATTGAATTCTGCCTTCACCTTGTATCCAGGGCCTCCCATGCCCAAGCTTTTGCCCGGTGGTGCGTTGCGGCTGTCCGGGTCGCCACCCTGCACCATGAAACCCTTCATGCATCTGTGCCACAACAGGCCGTCATAATATTTCTGATCCACTAATTTCAGAAAATTGGCGCGGTGCAGTGGAGTATCATCATACAGTACGGCAGTCATGCTTCCATAAGGCGTGGTGATTTTGATACGTGTGCCTGCTGCCGGAGTCTCTGCCTGCACTGTAGTAGTTGCAGGTTGTTCCGGCTGCATCGCAGGTGCTTCAGTTGGTGTTGTTTGCGGCTTTGTTTCCGCTGTGCCTGGTCGGCTGCTTCCTGTCTGGTGGCTGTCGTTGTTGCATTGAGAGGCACACAGTATCACGGCTATGGCACATCCGCTTATCGCTATACTCAGTTTGTTCATGGTGTTGTTGTTTTTTTCAAAAAAGAAAAATGCGCGCGAATGTATATGCAGCCCATGCATACGCACCAACCTGAGAGCTGCGTGCAACCGTATCACTATTTGTTTTGTCAACAGGGCGCTATTTATAGTATGAGTGCAAAGGGTTGCGGATTTTTGAAAATTGCTTTTCTTTGACACGCGCTTTTTGGCAACACTGAACAGACCAACCAAATGAAAAAAAACACAACGTATTTATTTACAGCAATGTTAGTTGCCCTCGTAGCAGTGGTAGCAGGCAGTTGCAAGAAAGACAAAGAGACAATAGCAACGATACTCATTGTAAACGATGATGGAGAGCCAGTACCCGGAGCTACGGTGAGGCTATTCAGTAATCCTTCAGAAACTCCACCACCGCCTAATGCACTGCGTTTTGATACTTTGCAGGTAACCAATGGCACAGGCAAAGTGACTTTCGACTTTTCTGAGTTTTACAAAAAGGGTCAGGCCGGATTCGCGGTGTTGGATATAGAAGCCTACAAAGGCAGCTTGCAGGGCGATGGCATCATCAAGATAGAAGAAGAGACAACTACGGAAGAAACCGTGGTGATTGAATAAGACAACATTCCGATTCATTTATTAAAGCTGCTTCGAAGTTTCGGGGCAGCTTTTTTCTTGTGTTGAAATTGGAGGCAATTACATTCGCCACCCGTTTTTTTTTCGTGATGGTCGCACGTTCGGGTCGTGCAAAGTTCATCATGTTATCGGGATGTAGCTCAGTTGGTAGAGTACACGTCTGGGGGGCGTGTGGTCGCACGTTCGAGTCGTGTCATCCCGACTTTAACACAGAAAAGCCGTTTGAATCAAATCAAACGGCTTTTTCTATTTTATACCAATGTGATTTATTAAACATGCCAATGTTTGATAAATCATACAGTGGTACATGCCGATACTTACAGGTGTTTAGTTCAATCTGACGAAGTAAGATTGGAAAACGCGGACGAGCGTTTTACACTTGTGTAATCGGTATTATTCATTGTATCATCACAACCTCACATACCTGATGGTTTGCGACATGGAGCCTGGTGCGGCTATATGGATCACATAAACCCCTGATCGCAACCTATTGAAGTATTCATTCATCTGCACATTGAGCGATGCTGTGTTGGCCTGCATTTCAGCCAATAGTTTTCCATCGGTGCTGTATAGTTTCAGATCGAGATGAGCTTCCGCATCGCAAAGGCCCTTGCATTGTATGTTCAATTCTCCATCACCGGGGTTAGGGAATATTTCGAACTGAACAAGTGATGCATCCCACAACATGTGGTTCTCATCATGCAGGTTGTAGCTACCTGTTCCGGTTATGGTTCCCTCGTTTATCAAATCATTTGCTATATAAAGCTCGCCATAGATGAAGAGGTGAGCACCTGCTTCCACAAAGAGATTGGCCACATTTTCTGCTCCGCTGATGGCAGGCTGCGGGTAGGCGCAGGCAGCTATGAAGGCATCGGTTAACTCATCGGGTATTTTTCCTTCTTCCCAGTTGTAGGCATTGTTCCAGTTGCTGTCGCCACCATTGCCATTCCAGAACGATGAGGTGTTCCATGGCCCTGCATTGTTCGCATTGGTAATGGTTTGCGGAGCGGTATAGGTCACATTCACCCAGCACTTTTGCATGGGGTTGGTAGCAACGTTGTTGCGCACCTTCAATGTTATCCATCCTGTGAAGTTGGGTGTGTAGTAACCAGTGAGTGTGCCCGTGCCGGACTTGCTGGTGAGCATCGTGCCGGCATTGTTATACAAGCCTATATAAAGGCTCTTGCTGCCGTTCTCAGGATATAGTATGTATGTCACTTGCTTGTTTGCCTCTACATATACTTTTCCCGCTACACGAAAATTGGTGGACGATGCCGGAATAGCGCCACCCTGACCCAATGAATAGATGTGGCTGTCACCAAGGTCATTTGCCATTTCCCATTCTTGTGTGGTGGTGGTTTGGCGAAGTGGCTGGTAGCTGAGTCCATCCGATCCTTTTGGAGCCCACACGCTGTAGCCGTGTCTGCCAACCACATTCAGCGCAGGATTTACAGGTGGTGTGCTTATCAGTGCCCATCCGTTTTCATCAACAGTTACAGTTATTTCACCGTTAGCACCGGAGTAATCTTTCAGCACCGTACCCGGTTCGAATGATGTGTGTATCCATTCTGTCTGCCACGTATCCCAGTTGTCGGTAGTGCCTATGATAGCTTGTCCTGCGCGTTCTATGATGAGGTAATCTGCCGAGGTATGCGGCACCATGTATGGGCCTACTTTGAAGTTCAGGTTTTGATGGCACCAGATGAGGTTCGCCAAATCATCGCGCACGGGGAGCGATGAGGCTGACTTGGGATCGTGTGTCCAGCGGTTGCTGTTATAGCCAATGTCGAAGAGGTCTTCGAAGAAAATTTGTGGATTGCCATCCATGCCCATTATCACTGCATAGGCTGTGGACATGCGCGGTTCGTTGGGTTCTATGTGTGGCGAAAGTTCTTGCGATCCATTCCAGCCGTTGTAGTTGCCGTTGCTATCAAATGTGGGGCGAAAGGTGTCGTGGTTATTTACAAAAGGCACTGTTCTGTGCACATAGGTATTGGTGCCGGCATAAAAGGTGACACGTTCATTTTGCTGTGCTGATGGCAGCGTGCTCATATCAAAATTGCCCATGCCGTACACCATGCCGTAGAGTCCGCCCGCAGGGTCGAAGCCACGCAGGTTGAAGTCGAAGGTGCCCATCATTTTTTCGCCAGTGTTTTGGGCTATGGCATTTACATAAGCATCTATTTCTGATTTGGAGCCAACCCATTCGCCTACGTTGAACATGTTGTTGCCACCCTTCACCCATTCAGGCATCAGGTACTTGGTATTGTAGCTGTAGTCCTCTTGCACATAGGCGGGGAAATGTTTTACCGCATCCCAGCGGAAGCCATCCACTGCGGTTTGTTTTTTCATCCACATTAGCCAGTTGCGGCCACCGTTGCGCATGTAGCCGCTCTGCTGGGTGGGGTTGTATCCATTCACATTGCTGCTGGTGCCGGTGGCATTGTTCTCGTAGCTGATGTCAGCACCGAAGTAGGCCGAGCAGATGTCGCCTGTGGTGCAGTTGTTATTTGGGTTGGGATAAAAGTTCCAGTAGTTTTTGTACCACCTGCCGTTGCGGTTCCAGTAGTTGTTTTGCGATTCATCAGCCGCATTTTTCGCGTAGCACACATAGCGAAAGTTTTTGTATCCATTGTTGTTGGCCATGCTGTAGCTGTTCGGGTCTTGCCCGCCTGAGCCATTGGCGCTGCCTGCCGAGTTCATATGGTTCAGCACCACATCTTGAATTACTTCTATGCCGTTAGCGTGCATCACGGCTATCATGCGCAGCAGTTCGTCTTTGGTGCCAAGGCGGGTGGCGGTTATTCCTTTTTGGTACTTATCGCCCAGGTCGTAGTGGTCGAAGGGAGCATAGCCCACATAGCTCTGGCTTTCATTTTTGCAAGCGGGTGGAATCCACACTGCATCTATGCCCATGGCCTTCAGGCGTGGGGCCAGCTCTGTCAGGTAGTTGCACCATTTGTGGGTGTAGGCATTGTTGTGGTAGTCCCACCAGAAGGCTTGCAGCACTACTTTTTTTACCGTGGTTTGGGTGTGTGCGCATGTGTGCAGCGCGAGCACTGCTACTACTACAAGGGCCAGCTTTTTCATCCGTAATGATTTGGAATTAAGGTGTGGCAATATGCACCCACTAAGTGTGAATGCAACACTTAGTTGTAAACAGGGTAAGGTGAGGGTAACTATACTCACTCTGCTACCCCTCATATCGGCTCAGCGTTACCCTCTTCGCAGGGTTCACCACCAATGGCACTTTCTCCAGCACCGTATCACTTTCTTCCAGCCCCCACGCATCTATATCAGATAGGCTTACGCGCTTCAGGGCTATGTAAGCATTGGTTATGAAACTATCGCGCACATTCAATTCGTTGTCAGCACTCAGGAATTTTTCAAGCACCACAAATTTGAAATCGTGTGTGTCGTTGTACTTGGCATAAGGTTCAGGCTTCGCCTTCAGGTCCAATTCACCACGATGCACCATTTCGTCCACTATATGGCGGAAGAAGTTGTGCACCCTTGGCTGCACGCGAAATCCTAATTTGATATTCACCTTCACCACCAAATCATTCTCCAACTCTTCCACCGTGTATTCGCGCGTGTAGGGTTCGTTGGTTCTGTCTATGTGTACAAACCAATAGATGTCTGCCCGCTTGGGAGTTTTCGAGAGTATGCTCTCCATTATTTTCTTCTCCACCTGGTGGTTGAAGTTCGCCTTAGTGAGGAAGATGAGGTGCGTGGCATACTTAGGCACATCCTTGTCGTTGCTCAGCTCGCGTAATTTGGGCAAGTAGTTTCCCAGGTCTTCGAATTGCAGAAAGTAGTTGCTCATTCTTCTATACATAAATGTGATCCACATCACATGTATCAGCACTATGTACAATACAAGCATCATCCAGGCTTCCTTTAATTTTTGGCTATTGGCCACAAAAAATGAAAACTCCACAATCAGAAACAAGGCATAAAGTGCGATGACCGAAGCCGTAGGCCAGTGCCTTTTATACTTCAGGTAATAAGCAAGCAATGTGCTTGTCATGAGCATGGTGATGGTGATAAAGAAACCATAGGCAGCTTCCATTTTTTTCGACTCTTGAAAGAACAGCACCACAGCAATGCACCCTGAGTAAATAAGCCAGTTTACACTTGGTATGTATAGTTGGCCTTTCATTTCAGTTGGAAATTTTGTTGCCACCTTAGGCCAAAAATTGAGGTTGATCGCTTCACCTATTAGGGTAAATGAGCCTGTGATGAGCGCCTGGCTTGCAATGATAGCTGCACAAGTGGCAATGATTATTCCCGGTATGAGAAACCACGGAGGCATTATTCCATAAAATGTGCTGGCACCATTAAGCATTGTATGCCCACTTTCCATTTCGCTAATGAGCCAAGCTCCTTGTCCAAGATAGTTTAGTACCAAAGCAGTCTTCACAAAACCCCAACTTACTTGTATGTTCACTCTGCCGCAGTGGCCCAGGTCGCTGTACAATGCATCGGCACCTGTTGTGCAAAGAAACACAGCACCCAATAGCCAGAAGCCTTCCGGATAGTTGCTCAGCAAGTTGTAGGCATACATAGGATTAAGGGCATGCAGCACATGGGGATGCTCCATTATTTGAATTACGCCCAGCATAGCCAACATACCAAACCACAGCAACATGATGGGGCCAAATGTTTTGCCAACCAGTTTAGTTCCATATCTCTGAAAGATGAAAAGCAGCGTAAGTATGACAATGACAATTTGGATTACAGGAATGTCATCTCTAAAAACTTTGAGTCCCTCCACTGCCGATGAAATGGAAATGGGAGGAGTGATCATTCCATCGCACATCAATGTGCCTGCGCCAATGATGGCTGGCCAAAAGAGCCATTTTCCTTTGCGCTGCACCAGGGCGTATAGCGAAAATATTCCGCCTTCGCCTTTGTTGTCTGCGCGTAGGGTAAGTATGATGTATTTAAAAGTAGTTTGGCTGGTAAGTGTCCAAAAGATGCAGGACAAGCCACCGTACACCAAGTCTTGAGATATTGGCCTATCGCCAATAATGGCGCTCATTACATAAAGTGGCGAGGTACCAATGTCGCCATATACAATGCCGAGTGTGACTAATAAACCAGCTATGCTGAGTTTGTGGCTTTGGGCTGACATGGCTTTGGAATAAAATTATTTTTTTAGAAAAACGGTGGCGAATGTATAGGCCTCCGATCGTGAATTATCCTCGCATTGCCTTATATATTTTGTGCCCAAGCAATGCACACAGCGCATCTACATTTGCCCGCATGAGTGGTGGCGAAATTCTGATCATACTTGTAATCTATTTGCTCTTTTTCGGAGCCAAAGGCATTCCATCGTTGGCACAAACCCTTGGCAAGGCCCTCTATCAGTTTCGCAATGCCACGCGCGATGTGCAGAATGAAATAATGCAGAGCGCCAATGAAGTGCGCAAGCAAGCAAGTGTAAGAATGGATCAAATGGATGTGAGCGAACCCACGCTAAGCAGCGAAGGGCAAACACATTTTCCGCCACCGGTGCAGCCGGCAGAGAGCAGCGGTCAGTCGGCAGCCAGCAGCCCACAATCCCCTGCATCAGATTCAAAGATTGAAGATAAAGAATAAGCAGATGTCTGTCATCTGTCATCCGTTTTCACGCAATCAACAATTACCAATCACCAATTTTACGCCTGCCCTTGTGGCCCGCCAAAGTTCATGGGTATCATGTGGTCTTGTCCGAGGGTCTCCTGAATCTTGCCATGCTGCGCTTCGTACTTCTGAATGTTGTCGGCAATAGCGCGCATCAGTCGTTTGGCGTGTTGCGGTGTAAGTATTACGCGTGTTTGCACTTTGGCCTTGGGCACACCGGGCATCACACGTATAAAGTCCACTACAAATTCAGCTGGTGAATGTGTAATTACTGCAAGGTTGCTGTACACTCCTTGCGCCACATCTTCGTTCAGTTCAATGTTCAGTTGTTGCTGTTGTTGTTGTTGGTTGTTATCTGCCATGTTTTTTTGGATTTTCGATGTTAGGAGAATTGTCTTATGTCCTGCCTACTGACCACTGCCTGCTTCTTCAAGTTGAATTAGAGCAAACACTGCATAGTTTATCATGTCTCTGTAGCCCGCATCAATGCCTTCACTCACTGTTGTCTGTCCCTGGTTGTCTTCTATTTGTTTTATGCGTAGCAGCTTCATCAGTATTAAATCAGTGAGTGATGAGGTGCGCATATCGCGCCATGCTTCGCCATAGTCATGGTTCTTTTTCAGCATCAAGTATTTGGTTGAGGCTACCTGTGCATCATACAGTTCCATAGCGCGCGGTGTATCCAATTCCAGAGAGGCATTTTCATTCAGCTCCATTTGAATCAGCGCCATGGTGCAGTAGTTCACAATACCTATGTATTCGTCAGCTATGCCTTCGCCTACTTTGCTTTCACCATTTATCTCTAATGTGCGTATGCGTTGTGCTTTGATGAATATCTGGTCTGTAAGGCTCGTTGTACGCAGTATCCGCCATGCCGTGCCGTAGTCTTTGGTTTTGTTGCCGAATAGCGTTCGGCATCTTTCTATTACGCTGTCGTATTGTGCTGCTGTGTTGCTCAAGTGAAGGCTGAAATATTTTGCGCGCAAATTATGCCACTGTCAATTATCAAGTGTCTCAACATAATTGATTACGATACAGTGGCAAATGCCGATGGTTACAAATAAATAGTCCGATGAGGCGCAGCCGATATGGACTATATTATTTGTCCAATCGGTATTATTGTGAAGCACACAGCAACGCCTCATCAAGTTTTACTAAACTTTCACCGCCAACTATGCCCACACCCCACACGCTCAATCTCAAAGGAAAATTGATGACTCTGCATCAGCCGCATGTCATGGGCATTCTCAATATCACAGCCGATTCGTTCTATGCTGAGAGCCGCTATACAAGTGTAGATGCTGCCCTGCGCAAAGCAGAACAAATGCTGACAGATGGCGCTGACATCATTGACATTGGCGGCCAGAGCACGCGGCCCGGTGCTTCATCTGTTGCGGCAGATGAAGAATTGAAAAGGGTGATGCCCGTGCTCGAAGCAATCATCAAACATTTGCCACAAACCATCATGAGCATTGACACATACTATGGCAGGGTAGCCACTGAAGGCGTTGGCGCAGGCGCTGCCTTGATCAACGACATATCAGCCGGAAGTATGGACAGTGACATGTTGCCTGCCGTAGCCCAACTGAAAGTGCCATACATACTCATGCACATAAAAGGCACACCGGCCACCATGCAGCAGCATCCTGACTACAACAATGTGATGGCTGAAGTGATAAAGTATTTCTCCGAAAAATTGAATAAGCTCAGGTTGCTGGGAATCGCAGATGTAATTATCGATCCGGGTTTTGGTTTTGGCAAAACACTGGAGCACAACTACACGCTGCTATGTCATCTCAAAGAATTTGAGATGTTTGGCTGTCCTTTGCTGGCAGGCCTTTCCAGAAAAGGGATGATACAAGCTGCAACCGGTACTGATGCAGCAGGTGCACTGAATGGCACCACAGCTGCCCACATGGCTGCGCTAATGAACGGTGCAGACTTGCTGCGTGTGCATGATGTGAAAGAGGCAGTGGAGGTTGTTAAAGTTTATTGTGCAATGCAAGGAAAACCACTTTGAGAATTGCGGTGATATAGGTGCAAACAAAAAGCCCCGGCTTGCGCCAGAGCTTTTCAAACTATTTGAGTTTCCGCTTTTGCTGCTTATGCAGGAATAACCGAAACGAAAGACCTGTTGTCTTTTTTCTTTCTGAATTCTACTTTGCCATCCACTAGTGCAAACAATGTGTGGTCTTTACCCATACCCACATTGAGACCGGCATGGTGGCGTGTGCCACGCTGGCGTATGATGATGTTGCCTGCTATGCAAACTTGTCCGCCATAGAGTTTCACTCCCAGTCGCTTGCTTTCCGACTCGCGGCCATTCTTTACTTTACCTTCACCTTTCTTGTGTGCCATGTTCTTGTTGCTTTATTTAAAGGTTATGCAATTTTTTCAATTTTCAGTTCGGTCAGTGAAGCACGGAAGCCGTTCTTCTTCTGGTATCCTTTTCTGCGTTTCTTTTTGAAGATGATCACTTTGTCACCCTTCAGGTGTTTTACCACACTTGCGGTCACCTTTTTACCATCTATAGCCGGGGCGCCTACAGTCACTTTGCCACCATCCTCAATCAGAAGCACGCGTTCGAAGTCAACCTTCGCACCTTCGTCATTCTGCAGGCGGTTTACATAGATCTGCTGGTCTTTTTGTACTTTGTACTGATGCCCTGCTATTTCTACAATAGCGTACATGTTGTTTGTGTTTTTAAATGATTATGGAAAAGCCTCAAAATTTTTTGAGGGGCGGCAAATATAGACGGGCCTGTACAATGGCCAAATGATGCTGCTAAAAAAAGTGAGACACCGTGGTCATGGCCTTTTTGCCTTGTTTACCAAATAAACTCCTATCAATATGAGACCAGCGCAAGCAATATGTTTCCAACTCAGCAGCTCCCCGTCAGCAATGCCCCAGCCTACTGCCACTATTGGCATCAGGTAGGCTACTGATGAGGCCAGCAATGCAGTGGTCTCTAATGCCAGCCTGAAGTAGAGATAACCGGCCACTGCGGTGCCCATCACTGCAAGTATGCTTATGTAGCCCAGTCCGTGCCAGCCATACTGGTGATTGGCTACAACAGTAAGTATATCACTTTGCAACAAATACACAAAACAGGGCAGACCGGCTATGAGCAATGACAGTGCAGATATATGCAGCGAATGCATGTGGCCAAGTTTCGCAGGAATCACATTTACACTCAGGCCATAGCTCATAGTAGCCAGCACGATGAGCAGCGCATATTGCCAGTGGTTGCCACCTTCGAATCCTTTGATGGCAATGAGCAAGGTAGCCCCGGCCATACCTACCACAATGCCAATGAATTGCCTTGGCAGAAATTTTTTGCTGAATAAGAATATGCCAAGAATGAGTGTGAAAAAAGGTGTGAGTGAATTGAGAATGCCGGCCATTGCACTTTCAATTTCTGCTTGTGCATTGGTAAATAGAAATGCAGGCAAGCCGCTTCCGGCAAGGCCCACTACCGCAAGCCATTTCCAGTCTCGCCTTTTCACATGTCTGAATGCCCTTATAGCTACAGGCAGCAGAATGGTTGCAGCCATGCACAGCCTCAGTGTTGCTACTTCGCCCGGGGCAAACAACGGCTTGTCATCAGGCCCTTTCATGGCCTTGTGCATCAGTATGAATGAGCTGCCCCAGGTAAGAGCGAGTATGGCGAGGTAGAGTATATGTCGGGGGCGAACAGCGCTCAGATGTGTGGGTGTAAAGAATTGGCCAAACTTAACTTTTACGCACCGATGTAACTCAGATACATTTGGTTCGTCTTTTATCACAAACCATTTTTTTTCCAATCATGAAAAAAATATTCGCCATGTTGGCCATAGCAACCATCTCCACTGTTGGTTGCCGCAATGCAACGGAACCTGCGGGCCAAAACGTGCCTGTAACTCGCAGAGAGATAAACTCAGAAGTGGTAAAGACCGTGGCCACTTTAAGTATAGAAGGCATGACGTGCAGCAGCGGTTGTGGCGGAAAAATTCAGCAAGAGCTGAGGGCAATGGCGGGAGTGAACAATACAGAACTTGACTATGCAGACAACCGTGCTGCGAATTCAGTGCTGGTGGAGTACATCCCTTCGCGGGTTAATGAACAGCAACTGATAGCCTGCGTGAATGCAGTAGCGGATGGTAAATACAAAGTGAAAAGTGTGGAGATACTGCAATACAAAGGACTGCAAGGCACAGGTGGCGGAGCAGCAGGCGATGCCGATGTCACTTCCAACAATTATCTCACTGATGCTTTTCAGTTGTTCAACCTTGTGCAGTCGCTGCTGAAGGTGGTGGAGTAGAGCACAGAAAAATATGTAAATGGAAAAGCGGCCAAGTGCCGCTTTCTTTTTGCTTTCATATCTGGTCATTTCAAAAAGGCAGGCATCCATACTCCTCTACACGTTTTACAAAATATGATGGTCTTAAGGAAAGTCTGTTTATTTCGCCTTTCTTTTTTTTGAATTCATCTATGGACCGAATCTTCACCATCATCTGAAACAATTCAACGTTTAATACCCAACATCACACATGAAAATTTTTCAATACCTCACACTTGGTTCTGCAATTGTGCTCGCGTCTTGCAGCGAACCACCCAAAACCAAAGCACCGAAAGAAGCTCCTACAGAGCAACCTTCATCACGCATCATTGGCGATGATGGCAAGCTCTACCAGAGCGAACAGTTTGCTGACTATCGCGTGCTTCACTATTACATCAATGGCTTTGATCAGTTGACAGCAAAACAAAAAGAACTTGTTTACTACTTGTATGAAGCGGGTCTTGCGGGCCGCGACATCATGTGGGATCAGAATTGCAAATACAACTTGCCCATTCGCAAGGCGATGGAAAAAATCTACACCACATACGCAGGTGATAAGAATGCTGATGCGTGGAAAAACCTGGAGCTTTATCTGAAGCAGATGTGGGCACACACAGGCATACACCACCACTACAACAACACGAAGAATATGCCTGCATTTAGCGAAGCATACTTTGATGAAGTATGCAAGGCTACGGGCACTGAAGTAAGCTCTGATGTGAAACGCGCCATCTTCGATAAGGACTACTTCGGTATGAAGGTGGAAAGCGATACCTTGAAGGATTTGGTGGCTTCATCTGCTGTAAATTTCTACGAAGGAGTAACCACAGCCGAGGTTGAAGATTTTTACAACAAGATGAAAAAACCTGGCGACCGTAAACCACCGGAGTATGGCCTGAACAGCAAACTCGTAAAAGAGAATGGCGAGATAGTGGAAAAGAAATGGATGGTGGGTGGCATGTATTCGTCTGCCATTGAGCAAGTAGTAATGTGGTTAGAAAAAGCAACTGCAGTGGCAGAAACTCCTGAACAGGTATCAGCACTTCGCAAGCTGGTGGCGTATTACAAAACAGGCGACTTGCAGATGTGGATTGATTTCAATATCAACTGGACCATGGCTACTGAAGGCGACATTGATTTCATACAAGGCTTTGTAGAGACCTACAACGACCCCATTGGTATGCGTGGCAGCTACGAGAGCATTGTGCAGATAAAAGACCCGGAAGCATCCAAAAGCATGAAGGTGATGATGGATAACGCGCAATGGTTCGAAGACAACAGCCCAACAATGAAAGAACACAAGAAAGAAAAAGTGGTGGGTATCACTTACAATATTGTGAATGTGGCTGGCGAAGCAGGTGATGCATCACCACAAACCCCAATTGGTGTGAACCTGCCCAACAATCCGTGGATGCGCGCCAAGTTTGGCAGCAAGAGCATAAGCCTTATAAACATAGAAGAGGCCTATGACAAATCAGGCGGGGCAAGTCTCACCACAGAATTTGCACATGATGAGGAAGAAATAGCACGCGCCAAGCAATATGGTTCGATTGCCGGAAAACTGCACACCGCCATGCACGAGGTAATAGGCCATGCAAGTGGCCGAATAATAGATGGCTGTGAGCAACCACGCCAGACTTTGAAGAGCTATGCAAGCACCATTGAAGAAGGTCGCGCTGATCTTGTTGCGCTCTACTACATAATGGATCCAAAGCTGGTGGAGTGGGGACTGATGCCAAGTCTTGAAGTAGGCAAAGCAGAATATGATGGCTATCTGCGCAACGGCCTGATGGTGCAACTACGCAGAGTGGCCGAAGGTGCAGACATTGAGGAAGCACACATGCGCAACCGTGCATGGATAAGCCGCTGGCTTTTGGAAAAAGGAAAAGCAGATGGCAGCATAGCCGAAGTGGTGCGTGATAACAAAACCTACTACGATATAAAAGACTACGATGTGATGCGCAAGAATGTCGGTGAGCTATTGAAGGAAGTGCAGCGCATTACCAGCACAGGCGATTTTGCTGCTGCCGCTGCATTGGCAGATAATTATGGAAAGAAAGTAGATCAGGCGTTGCGCAAGCAAGTGGTAGATCGGGCTGCCAAGTTCAACCTTGCACCCTTCAACTGCATGGTGAATCCGGTGTTGGAAGCAGTGAAAGATGCTGATGGAAATATTACAGATGTGAAGGTTACTTATCCAGAAAACTTCACTGAACAGCAACTTTACTATGGAAAGAATTATTCTTTTTTGAAGGATTGAAGCAAGAGCATAAACGCTTCAGCACAAAAGATGAAAAGCCGCCTTTGCAAAGGCGGCTTTTCTATTGTATCACAATCTTGTATTTCGAATTTCCTTCTATCGCCTCATCACCTCACCAGCGTGATGTATCCCTTCACCACCCGCTCATCCACATGTGTTTCAGCATGTACTTTCAGTATATAGTTGTACACGCCATCAGGGGCGAAGTACTCGCCATTGTGTGCATCGCCTGTC
>JBJXFP010000115.1:0-7004 GCA_046155615.1 Flavobacteriales bacterium
CTTTCTGAAAAAGGCATTCAACTTATTTCAAAAAACATGGAAGATGAAAAATTCTTCATGTTGCCTGACATAGGAAGTGAAATAGCGGAGATAGAAAACAGTGGCCAAACGGACGAAGAAAAATTAAAGGCAAAGGACTCACTGATGCGCGACTACGGCATCAAGAGTGATCGCATACACACCATCAACCAACTGTTGAAAGCATATGCCGTGTTCGAAAAAGATGTGGACTACGTGGTGATAGACAACAAGGTGAAAATTGTGGATGAGCAAACAGGCCGCATCATGGAAGGCCGCAGATACAGCGATGGCTTGCACCAGGCCATAGAGGCAAAGGAGAGCGTAAAGGTGGAAGCCGCCACACAGACTTATGCTACCGTCACCTTGCAGAATTATTTCCGCATGTATCACAAGTTGGCTGGTATGACCGGCACAGCCGAAACCGAAGCAGGTGAGCTATGGAGCATTTACAAATTGGATGTGATGGTGATACCCACCAACCGCAACATCACGCGCAAAGACCATGATGACAAAGTGTACAAAACCAAGCGTGAGAAATACAATGCGGTGATAGATGAAATAGCTGAATTGCGCGCAGCAGGCCGTCCTATTCTTGTTGGTACCACCACAGTAGAAGTTTCAGAATTGCTTTCAAAAATGCTTCGTCTGCGTGGCATTGATCATCAAGTACTGAATGCAAAACTCCACCAGAAAGAAGCAGAGATTGTAGCCAATGCTGGCCGTGCAGGTACGGTGACTATTGCTACCAACATGGCAGGCCGTGGCACTGATATCAAGCTTGGTCCTGGTGTGAAAGATTCAGGCGGTCTTGCCATAGTTGGAACCGAACGCCACGACTCAAGGCGTGTGGACAGACAGTTGCGCGGTCGCGCAGGCCGTCAGGGCGACCCGGGTTCATCTCAGTTTTATGTATCGCTGGAAGATGATCTGATGCGCCTCTTTGGTAGCGATCGCATTGCCAAAATGATGGACAAACTTGGCCTCAAAGAAGGTGAAGTGATTCAAGCCGGCATGATTACCAGCAGCATTGAACGAGCGCAGAAGAAGGTAGAAGAAAACAACTTCGGCATACGCAAGCGGCTGCTTGAGTATGATGATGTAATGAACTCACAGCGCGAGGTAATCTACAAGCGAAGAAGGCACGCATTGTTTGGCGAGCGATTGAAGTTGGACATTGACAACATGTACTACGACCTCAGCGCAAACATTGCAGCCAACAGCCACGCAGTCAAAAATTACGAAGGCTACAAACTCGACCTCATTCGCCAGTTTGGAATGGATGCACCGGTGAGTGCAGATGAATTCAGTACGCAGAAAGAAGATGAAATAATAGCACGCACTTACGAGGCAGTGGAGCTGAAGTACAAACAACGCACACAAGAACTTGCCGCGGAAGCCATGCCTGTAATCAAGAACGTGTATGAAAACAACGCACAGGGATTCATCAACGTGTCAGTACCCTTCAGCGATGGGCGCAAAGGCGTACAGGTAGGCGTGAACTTAGAAAAGGCGCACAGCACACAATGTGCAGAGCTGATAGATGCATTGGAAAAAGGAATCACACTCGCGCTGATAGACCAGAGCTGGAAAGAACACCTGCGTGCCATGGATGACCTGCGAAGCAATGTACAGTTTGCAAGTCATGAGCAGAAAGACCCGTTGCTCATCTACAAATTTGAGAGTTATGAATTGTTCAAAGGCATAGTGAGCAAAGTGAACAGCGAGATATCCAGTTTCCTGATGCATGCTGAGTTGCCTAAAGGACAACAGCAAGTGCGACAGGCACCACAACGTGTACAACCACAGCAACGCATAAATACCAGTAAAGCTGATAGCATGAACATGCAACAGCAGCGTTCAGTAGCCAGTGCTCAGCAGCTTGGTCGCCCGCAGCAAGGCCGCATGCCTATGGGCCCGCCTCCCAAAGTAGAACCTGTAAAAGCCGAAGCACGTGTAGGCCGCAATGATCCATGCCCATGCGGAAGTGGCAAGAAGTACAAAGCATGTCATGGGCAGAGTGAATAGCCTAAAAGAAGTTTGAATGAAACAAGTCATTATTGTTGGCGGGCCGAATGGAAGTGGCAAAACCACTTTTGCAAACGAATTTCTTTCAGAAATGTCACTGCCCTTTCTCAATGCAGATATCATTCAATCATCTATCAACGCACCTACTGAACAACAAGCCCATATCAAAGCAGCCAGAATTATTCTTCAGAGCATTGAGCAGAAGATTGCTGCAAGTGATAGCTTCATCATCGAAAGCACCTTGAGTGGTAGATTTCTGCAAGCCCAGCTCCAACTTATGAAAGACAAGGGCTATCACATTTCTTTGTTTTATGTATATCTGGACAATGTCGAAGAAAACCTTCATCGCATCAGTTTGAGAGTTGCTAAAGGCGGACACCAGGTTGCGGAAGTGGATGTAAGAAGAAGGTTTGAAAGAAGCCTTCATAATTTCTGGAATATCTATAAGGACAGAGCTGATGTTTGGTCAATCTACAACAATTCACATGATACCATCGTACCGGTAGCAACATCAAACGAAGATGGATTGACTGTGCAGGATCAATTATTTTTGAACGACTTTATTTCAACATGCAATAGCAAATGACTTCAAAGGAAAAAAGAAAGCTCGAAGGATTAGAGTTCATGGTGAACATGGCGCGTATCATGAACAACGCAGTGCGCAAAGCCCGCGCAGAAAACTGGGCGCACGGCCTACCCAATTCATACAGAATAAACGGACTGCTCTATTTTGCTATGCCGGATGGCCGCATGTTGAGGCAAGAGGAATATGAACTCGAATTGAAGAAGAAGGAATAGACAAAAGATTATTGCCTGACAATAGGAAATAAAAACACTCCACAAGGGGTGTTTTTTTGTTTAGGTTTGTATGGGATGTCAAATCGCTTTTGGCGAATAATCGTTTCACGACCTTAATTCAATATTCTATGAAAAAGTTAATTCTCCTCCTCTGCTTGATTATCGCATCTCATGTCAACTTTGCTCAACCAGTGCTTGGCTCTGAACTTCCGGCACTCACATTCAGTGATATTGATGGCAATAATTACGAAACAGCGGCACTATTGAATAGCGGCAAACACCTTTGCTTCATTTTCGGTCAAGCAGAAGAATTTGTGGTTTATGATATTACATTCTTTCCAGATTTAAACGAATTCTATGACATTTATGGCCCTTCAGGTACGGACGAAGTGCAATGTTTCTTTATCGAAAGTAACCCATACAATAATACTGACGCCATTTATGGTAACAATTCAAGTGAATATAATTATGATTTGGGATTTGACTTTCCAATTGTTGATGCCACAATCGAGTTATTGAATACTATTGATGAAACGGGATTTGTTCAGGGAAATGAATTTGGTTTTCATGTGGGAGTTTGTCCCAATGGATTGATTGCCCAGATGAATTATGTAATGGGTGCATCCTATGAAAATTTGGTAAGCGAATGCAATGAAACTGTGAATGGATCAGACCTTTTTGCCACGGTCTATTCCAATATCAATTATTGTGAAAATGGTTTTGTAGCCAGCGCAAAAAATGGCGGAACTGTAGTCATAACAGATTTTGACTATACCATTACTTTCGATGGCGTAACACAAGATTATAGCTGGAGTGGTGAGTTGCTACCTTTTAATAGCCTACCATTGATTCAGGAGTATGCGAGCAGTTTAGTAAGCCACGATTATGAACTAAGCATTTCATTTGATGATCTTGATAATTCCAATAACACTGCCACTGGTAGTATTCCTGGTGGTGAGGCATCATCAAATCATCTCAAATTTATTTTCAATAACAGTAATGATGAAGAAGGATATTATGATTTTGAATTGTGGGGTGCCGATATGAATTTTTTTGAGATGTACAATGGAAGTTTGCCTGCAAACCAAACTACGGTAGTTGATTTTTATGTTACAGAATTGAATTGTTATTATGTAGAATTATACAGTCCATTTTTTGACGGAACAACTCTTAGTATTAATTATGTGAATGCTGAAGGAATCGATGTTGAACTCTATGCTGAGGATGAAGCAATGGGTCTGATTTGGCAAGGCGAAGGTGAAATACATGTGACAGATTTTGTTCCCTTCAACCTCACCGCCACCGTCTTCCACGATCAAAACGAAGATGGCTACAAAGACTCTTTTGAACCTGGCATTGGTGGTATCGAAGTGCATTTGGGAAGTCAAGTCACTTACACCGATGCAAATGGCCAATACACTTTCTATGATGTGAATATTGAAGACTACACTGAAGTGAGTATCGTGTATGATGATGCGGTGTGGCCCAATACCACAACAGGCGCAACGCTGCCTATTGACAATGGCATGATGAGCAATTTCAACTTCGGCCTAAGTACCAATGAACCGTTCTATTTGCTTACATCCTATTCCGCAGTGCCTTGGTTTTTCTGTGGTTTCGATAGCCAGTTATACATCACCGCACAGAATGAAGGCAACACTGCAGCAAGTGGATTGCTCACAGTAACACTTGACCCATTGCTCACATATACAGGTGCCTCACCAACACCCGTTTCTTTTGATGGCACTACTGTAGTGTGGGACATCAGCACATTGCCTCTTGGTGGTACTGCCTATTTCTACGTGGATGTTGTTGCCCCAACCTTCGAGCAAATGGGTGAAACACTCACCACCGCCCTCAACGTAATAACCTACGATGGCGAAGGAGTGGAAGTGGCCAACAACACAACCGTACATGCAGGCATTGTGAATTGCAGCTACGACCCCAACGACATCACAGGCTTCCCCGCAGGCTTCACAGATGCACACTACATAATGAACGGAACAGAGTTGGAATACCTGGTGCGCTTTCAGAATACAGGTAACTATCAGGCATTCAACATTCGGGTGGACGACCAACTCGATACTGATTTGGATTTCTCCACCTTTGAGTTCATCGGTTCGTCACATGCATGTGTTCCTGTGCTGAATACCGAAACAGGCTTCATCCAATTCTATTTCGATGACATTAACCTGCCTGATAGCACAACAGATGAAGCAGGCAGCCACGGCTGGTTGCGCTATCGAATAGCACCTCAAAATACTTTGGCAGAGATGACCACTATTGACAACACGGCATACATCTATTTCGATTTTAATCCTGCAGTGATTACTAACACCTACACTCACACCATCAGCGATTTGTATTTCGGAGTAGGGGAGTTGGTGCAGACGAACTTGATAGTCTATCCCAATCCAACCAACGGCATCATCACTATTACATCAGCCAATGCGAATGCAGCCATCACCATCACCGATTTGAATGGAAGAATAGCGATGTCCGAGCGATTGACTGCCTCAAAGCGGGTGGATACTGCTTTGCTTGCACAAGGTGTTTACATCATAGAATGCATAGACGATATGCGTGTGCAACGCACAAGGCTTGTAGTGAGCAAGTGATGCTATTTTGAATAATTGAAACAGGTCAATGGGGTCATCTTTACCCCTTTGTTTGCCGTGCACATTGTGTGCTACTCGTCTATGTCGCCTGCCACACCATCTCTCGAAACGCTCCACGGCCAGTTGCTTCAGCATTTCAGGCACCAGCCTACACTCATGCAGGAGAGGCTCTTCTATGCCTTCAGTCGTTTTGCAGAAAGTGAAAAGGAACGCTGCGCATTGCTGATAAAGGGATATGCCGGCACCGGCAAAACCAGCAGCGTAAGCGCCATGGTGAATGCACTAAAGGCGGCCAACTTGCAAGTAGTGCTGCTGGCACCTACCGGCCGCGCGGCCAAAGTGCTCGCAGCATACAGCATGCATCCGGCCTATACTATACACAGGCAGATATACATCCGCCAAATGGACAGCAGTGGTCAGTTTCATTTTCAGCTAAAAGAAAATGAACTGAGCAATACCATATTTTTTGTGGATGAAGCCTCCATGATAGGCAGTGACAGCGCAGCGGCCATGCGTGGCGAGCATAGCACTGGCGATTTGCTAGAGGATTTAATAACCCACATTTACAGCGGTGACAATTGCAAACTCGTATTGATAGGCGATACGGCACAGTTGCCACCCGTTGGCAGCGATCAGAGTCCGGCACTCGATCTTCAGTTTTTGCGCCAGCACTTTTTCCTGAACATTGCCGAACTCGAACTGACCGAAGTAATAAGGCAGGCATTGGAAAGTGGAATACTCGCAAATGCGACATGCGTGCGCACATTGATAAACGAAAAGAGTGATGCGCTGCCAACCATCAATGCCAACAACGTGGATGACATAACCGTAGTTCGCGATGACATGCAGCCGGCAATAGAAGAAGCCTACGGCAAATACGGCAAAGAGGAAACCATTATCATCACCCGAAGTAACAAGCGCGCGAACCTCTTCAACCAGCAGGTGCGCGCACGCATACTGTGGCACGAGGAAGAGATAAACAGTGGCGACCGCATGATGGTGCTCAAGAACAACTACTACTGGTTAGACAAAGTATTTGATGATGAACTGAAGGAGCAAAGATTGGCTGCCGGAGCCGCATTCATTGCCAATGGCGATACGTTGCGCATAGTTCGGGTAAAAAAATTTGAAGACCGCGGCAATTTTCGTTTTTGCCGCGCCACTGTGCTCATGGTCGACTATCCAGAGCTGCCTGAGTTCGATGTCTTGCTCAATTGCTCCAGCATTTGGGACGAAAGTGCCTCCCTCAGTCAAGAGAAGATGAATGAACTGGGCAACCTGATATCCCTTGATTATCCAGACATCACCAACCGCGGCCAACTGCGCAGGGCAGTGTTCAAAGACGAATACTGGAATGCACTTCAGGTAAAATTTGCTTACGCCATCACCTGCCACAAAGCTCAGGGCGGCCAGTGGCCCTGCGTGTTTGTAGATCAGGGCTACATCACCGATGACATGGCCGGACTCGAGCTCAACCGCTGGTTCTACACCGCATTCACCCGCGCCCAGGAAAAACTCTTCTTAGTTGGCTTCGAAGAAAAA
>JBJXFP010000135.1:0-47809 GCA_046155615.1 Flavobacteriales bacterium
AGTTGATTATCAACCCGGATTCGGATACTTCATCGATTTATCTCAGATAACTGCAGACCAAATTGAAATTACATACACGGTAGAAATTTCCGGTGGATTTGAATACTCCACATCTGAAATAATAAACCTTATAGATGGCCTGCCTGAAATTAGCCTTTTACAATCTGAGGGACACTGTTCAGATGGATATATAAACTATACAATTGATGTTGAAAATTTCGATGCCACTTACGAATATTCCGTTGAAGAGGATATCACAATCACCTCTTATGATCCAGCATATTCTTGGATCACGGTGCAACCAACAGATGAAGCAGTAACTTATGTTTTTACTGCAGAGTTCCAAGGTTGTACAACCACCAAAGAAATTGAAATCCAACCTCAAACATGCTGTGATATAGATCCCGAAGCACACAAAGTAACTTGTGCTGGAGGAAACGATGGCACTATTGAACTCAACATCACTGGAAATTATGGCGAACTTGAAGTTACATGGTATGATGGACTTCCTTGGCAAAACATAGTAGTCGGGAATGAGATTGATTTGACAAATGTGCAAGCTGGATACTACTCGGTTGAATACACAGACAATGAAAACTGCACTGGATATTTGGAAGGCTTAACTGTATTGCAAGGCCCTGATTGTTGCGATCAAAGTCCGAATGAACCGGAGTCTTATATACTTGATTCCACAATTCCAATTACATGGAACACTGATGAGCATGACTACATACTGACCGAAGATCTGATACTTGAAGACAATACCATGTTGGTAATAGACAGCCGCACCATTCGGCTGGCTGAAAATGTCAAAATATTAGTAAAACCTGGTGCTCAATTGCACTTGAATGAAACTACCCTTACGATGATACCGGGCTGCGGCATGTGGAAGGGTATGGAGTGCAGTTCCCGCCAAAAGCAACAAAGCCCATACACCGCATATCGAGGTGGCATAAGAATATTCGATTCTACTATAGAGTTTGCCCAAAACGCATTCAGCAATTTTGAAACAGATGCACAAGGCAATCCCATATTGTTGTGTGTAAATCAAGACGGTGAGTCTGCAATACCTTGCTACCAAAACTGGAAGGAAGGTGTAGGTGGCGTAATAGAGGCCACCAACACAGTATTCAGAAACAATGGACGCGATGCACGTTTCCATCAATACAACCGAAGGCAGAATGAATCTCCTTATAGTATTGTGGAATACGGATCCACCTTTACCAATTGCTCCTTCCTGCTTGACTCTGAACATGACCCTGCACTTGTGCCATACGAAAGAGTGTTGCTTACTAAAGTGAGATACGTGAATTTCTACTATTGCCATTTCCAAAATCAGGTAGAAGCGTTCACTCAGATTGCACAGTCACCATTGATTGGACTATATTCCAAAGGAGCTACTTTCCGCGTAGTTGGCAATTGTTCTATGAGCAACCTTGAAACATGCACCAGCGCTATGGAAGGTTTTGCGTATGGCATTTATTCTCTTTATCAAATGAAAGCAGTAGGTTCAATAGTGGACAAGATGAAGTTCAACTGTTTCAGAGGCATATATGCTTACATGCCTTTCAGCTTAAGTATCTACCGAAATTGGTTCGAAGACTATAGCTACGCCACTGCGCCTGTTCATTTTACAGAGCAATATGCCACCCAGGCATTTGGTGTATATGTCCAAGGTACTGCACGCTATGATATTCGTGAGAACCACTTCAACTTAGCCAACCACCCGCGCGTAGGCTGTGTGGTGAATGATGGTGGTTCAAGTAACAACAAAGTATATCTGAACGAGTTTAACAACCAACCCCTTGGCCTTGGTATGTACAACCGCAACAGAAGTTCGAATGGCGGCTCGGGATTGCTCTACCAGTGCAATACCTTCGATGGCACCAGTGTGATGGATGCATTCACTTACTCGCTCACCTACATGGGCAGCTCTTTTGCAGGTATCAATTTGAATCAGCAATACTATGATTTAATGGATGAAGTATTTGAAAGCGCAGGTAACCAATTCAACAATTTACCCTCGCTGCCCACTTGGGCCGAGCACGGCAACAATTTGCTCACTCCGGTTTACAATTATTACTACGCTCCAAGTGATGCGCTTATCACAAGTGAGTTTTATGGGGTGAATCTTATCGAAAACCAACCGCCCAATGCTTGCAACGACTTTGTTGGCCTCACCACTGACCACGGAGAGCGAATAGCGCTGTTGGAAACAGAGATAGCCACACAAACCGCCATACACCAACTGATAGTGGACGGTGGCGATACCGAAGGACTTACGGAAGAAGTGCTTTATTCCGATTACAACGAAGCATTGGAATTGTATTACAACTTGATGAACGAAAGCCCTGCGCTGAGTGAGGAGGTAATGCTGGCCACCATAGAGCGCCAGTTCCAATTGCCACAGGTATTGCTAACTCAGCTATTGGCCAGCAACCCTACGGCTGCCAAAAGTGTAGAGATACAAAAGGCTTTGGACAACCAAAGCACACCACTTAGCGAATACCAACGTGAGCAGATTGACATCGGCCTTACCATCATTTCAGTAAAGGAACATTACGAAGCCAACATCAGTGCATTGCAGGCGCAGCGCGACCAAAGCATACATAGCCTCATGGATGCCATAGACGAAGACCCGGAGCACCCCAACCCCATAGGAGCTAAATTGGCATTGTTGAGCAACCCACTGTTTCTGACAGATGTATATCTGAAATCAGAATTGCTGATGGCCAATGGACAATATGCTAATGCTGTTGCTTTGCTCGAAAATGCTGATAGCTACTGCAAACTAACGAGAGCAGACGTAGAAGAAATATTTCACCTTGTTTATTTGGCAACATTGGAAGAAAACTTGCCGGAACTGTTGAGTAACTCGCAAGAAAACATGTTGGAAACAATTAGAACCACCAGTGGCCCTTGGGCAAGCGCATGGGCTGAAAGCATCATGGTACGTTTTGGGTTGAAAGAAATTTACAGCCCTATTTATACTCCTGATGATGTGCCACCGCATTTGAGGAGTTCTAAAGTTTCGAAGTCCGATGTTGCAGAAGCAATTACCTGTTATCCCAATCCTGCTAAAGCATTTGCGGTTGTGCAAACAGAACAAGGAATAATAACTGCGATATGTTTGACAGATGTTGCAGGAAAAACCGTTTGGAAACAAGCCTATAACAACCAGAGCCAACAGCAGGTTGTTGACACAGCTAGTTGCGCTGCTGGTTGTTACAATGTTCAAGTAACCCTCGCAGATGGTCGCGTTTTTTCAGTTCAACTCATAGTAGAGAAATGAAGTATCATTTGATTTTTATTGCAAGTATCATATTGTGCGGCCGCATGGTCGCACAATATGATTACTTCAATATTTATTGGGAGCAAACTCCTTCTAATTTTGGTAGTGTCGGCACTAATATTTTTGTTACTGATAGCACATATTGTTGTATCGGTGGTACTGCAACATACTGGGGTAGCTATTACACTTCTCGAAAGGTTGATGCGCAAGGGAATGAGTTAACCAATATCGAATATCCCTTTCCCAGAGCACGTTACGTAAACAACCCTGACACCTATATCCACTTGCCTAATGGCGAATACTGGATGCTTGAGTCTATGTATTATGGTCCCTTGAGCACCGCCATACTGTCCCATTGGAGTGAAGATTTTGAATACCTCTACACAGATACTTTGGCTTATACAAATGAGGATACTGTTCAGTGCCAATTGTCGTCCATATTGATGATTGATGATACCTCTTTTGTAATGGCGGGTCATATATCTTACGATGACAACCCCGATGAATGGCCTCCTGGCTCTGATAGAGCCGAAAAAGTACTTTGGAAAATGAATACCAATGGCGAGTTTATTTGGAAAAAGGTGCTGTTTGAAGAAGAAGGAACAAGCTATATCGCTAATCATATTTTTCAATTGACCAATGGTGAGTTATTGATTTCCACAAGCGAATTTGTAAATGGATTCAAAAACCATGAATTGATTAAGACTGATTCGGAGGGGAATGTGATTGATACCTACAACTGGGGTAATCCTAATTTGTCTGAGGCAAGATGCAAAGCAGTACAATTATCAAATGAAAATTTGGTTATCTGTTATCACTATACGAATAATTACGACCCCGACTGGTACACATTCGATTTGGATTTGCACTTTATGGAGTTCGACCCTAATACAATGTTGCCCGTGCCAGGTAGCGATGTCAATGTAGAAAATGATTATACCAATGAGATTATTCGTGCTTTCCAACCCGAAGATTTACTTGCCACTGCCGATGGCGGCTACTTGGCATTGATGAATTTCGGTGACACAGCAGAGGACTTCGACACGCCTAAACTGATGAAGGTGAACAGTGATTTTGAATTGGAATGGATGAAAACTTACGAGACACCTATACCCTCATACCAAAGTTATCTATTAGATATAGAAAACACACCCGATGGTGGCTACATCGCAACAGGTGAGTTTGGAAAAGCAGTTACGCTAGAACAACGCCACTGGGTAATAAAGTTAGACGCCTGTGGTGATGTGGAGGATAACGGATGCCCTACCGCAGTGGCAGAATTTCAGATTTCAGATTTCAGATTTCAAATTGCTCCCAATCCTGCAAGCAACATGATAAACATTTCGAGTGCACAGGAATTTGAGAGCATCACCATCAGAGATATTACAGGAAGAATTGTTTACAGAGAACGAATGCCCAATCATACCCTGAACAAAAGCCTCCCTCTTGGGGAGGTTGGGGGGGCCGGCTTGTATCTGGTAGAAGTGGATTTTGATGAGGGAAGAGTGGGTGCGCAACGATTGGTGAAAGAATGATGCGCCACTTTTTTTTTGTTGCGAAACTTTCACGCCCGGCCATTTCACCTCTTGAAGTATATGAACATTCTCACCCAATGGCTCACAGTCATCAAGTGACCTTCGCTGCCAATCTTCTACTTACCCTTTTTTTTGAAAGTGTTCGGGTCACAACTCATAATAAACCGGCTTGTACTCGTGTGAGCAACAAAGCACCGGAATGCCCGCCTCATTGGCTATCATTTTTTCCTTGTCCGCTTTCAGCATCAGCATGTCTTCGTCCTGCACATGACTCATCATGGTAAGCATGTCCATTTTGTTTTGCTCAGCATATTGTATGGCCTGCAAAGCAAAGCCCAACGATCGCATAGTTACATCAGTCTTCACAAATGAATGTTTCACCCCGCAACTGTTAAAGTAGGCTGACACCAATTTGTTGTTCGTGGCAATGGCTTCTTCTGTGTCTGCAAAATATTTGTCTATTTCATACACTACCACTTCAGCTCCAAAAAGCTGGGCAATAGCTGCTGTCTGGTTTGCTTTGGACATCACATCGGGGTAAGGGCTTGCTGCAAAAAGGATTTTCGAAAAGCCATCATGATTCAGTTTGGTATTCTCCTGCACCACAAGGCATGGATAAGGAAGTGACTGCACCAGCTTGAGAGCATGGCCTCCAAACAATACCTGCGCGAGGCCCTTCATACCATGGGTGCAGAACACCACCAGGTCAGGGTGCAAATCGGATATGACATCGGAAATGGTTTGGAACAAAACGCCCTCATGTACCAGTGCTGTCACATTCTCCTGATAGCCGATGGCGCTCATTGTAAAGGTTTTCAGTTTGTCAAATGCCTCCGATGTAGCACCTCCATCTTTCTGTATGTTCAGTGCTATCATTTTGGCTTTACTGCGCTTGCTCACTGCAAGGGCCTGCTGCAAGGCCAGCTTGCAACCCTCGGTGTAGTCCACAAGGATGATTATGTTTTTCATGGTGGCAATTTATTCGGATAGTCCCGAATTGGTGCAAGCCCTTTCTTTCAATCATTGTCTCTAACAGAAAAATCGTTTTTTGATTTTTTGCTATTTCATTCTCTCCACTGAACATAATATGGTGGCATGAAAAATTTCAGAGTTGGCCTCGCCCTTGGGTTGCGCACCTGGGCAGCATCGTGGGGGTTTATCTTCAGGCATGGCTTGGTGCATTTTTTCCTTTACCCCATTGTTGTATCCATTATACTCAGCATAAGTGTTATTGCCCTGCTGAAATCTGCCGCTGACAACATTGCTGAATCTATCGCATCCAATTTTCAATATACCGCCCTGCCCGATGCAGGCTGGTGGCAAATGGTGCTGGAGTTCTTCAGCAACATCAGTGTGTATGTCATTGCTTTCGCCATATGGCTTGGTGCGTGGTATCTGTACCACCGCATGAGCAAGTACATAGTGCTTGTGCTCATGTCGCCCATGATGTCACTACTCAGCGAGCGCACTGAAGAAATTTTAACAGGACAAAAAATTCCTTTTGACGGCCAACAATTTGTGCGCGATGTATTCAGAGGCATTGCCATCTCAATTCGCAATTTTTTCATGGAGACCATGCTGGGTCTGGCCATTTGGCTGGGCACTTTGGCTATCACATTCTTTTCGGGTGGGCTTGGTGCATTGCTCAGCCCACTCACCCTGGTGCTGAGTTTTTGTGTAGGCGCATACTTCTACGGCTTTTCTACAATTGACTATACCAACGAGAGGCATCGCCTGAGTATGGGGCAAAGCATTGCTTTTGTAAAAAACAACAAGGGTTTGGCCGTAGGCAATGGCACCATGTTCAATCTACTCATGATGCTGCCTTTCTTAGGCGCCACCATTGCCACAGTTACATGCACAGTAGCTGCCACATTGGCATTGCATGAGATGCGCACTTCAGCTAAGTAGTGGATTTGAAAGTAAGTAGTTGACAAAATGTCGGCTTAGTAAACAAGTAATTTCTGAACTAAGCTTTTGTCTTCGAAAATGAAGTGCAGGTGATAAACACCTTCTATAAGTGAAGAGGTATCAATTGTTGGCACTATTGGACTCCATGTGGTAACCAACTTACCTGATGCATCGAAGGCTTCTATACGCAGCAATGGGTTCTCGCTTTTATTTTGCACATATATCCAGCTATTTGCCGGATTGGGGAAAATGAAAATGGCATTGTCAAAGGTGGGCTGGTTAGCCGAGGGTATGATGGGATAAAAACCCGCTAACTCATCAGTGACCAAATCATGTGGATCGAGGTATTGCTTAAAATCTTCCCACACTGAATGCAAAGAAGCAAAATATTCCGAACTGTTGCTTGAGCATGAACTGCCTCCACCCAGATAAATGCCTATAAGGCTGAATGCCTCATCGAATATTGGGCTGCCAACGGCACCTTTGAATGTCTGACCTGCCTGCCAGCCATCAATGCCTGACACTGCCAATCCATTCCAAACATCATCAGCACAAACACCATTGAATGTAGCTATGCTCTGCGGCAAGCCAAATGCATTTTGCAGGCAATGATGGTCTTCACTTTGTTTGCTCTTGTCAATGCTGAAGCCCGAGTAATAAGCCGACCAGGTACTGCGCGGATAGGAGCGAAGCCTCAATAAAGTAATGCCGTGCTCTTCATTTTCATCTACTACATAAGCACCACAAACAGCTTTTGATAAACAAACTGATCCACTCTGCATGCAGTTGCTACCTGCAACATCAAACAGAAACAACCAGGAAGAAGACTCACCTACAAGTGCACTGCTGGCTGTAAGTACATAGGGTATGGCATTGTTCGAAGAATTATTGACCATGGTGCCGGTGGCTATGCGCTGGCCATTGTCCACTATCATCATCAAAACTGATGACGATGCATTGAGACCTGTGACCTGTAGCTCACTGCTTTGCAAGGGCTGCATACAATTCAATTGCGCCACAAGTGACTCATCGCGCAGGTTGCGGTAACCCTGTGCTACTGATGATATCTCTATCCGCCCTTCACCTCTGAAGGCATAAGGCTCGTAATACTCCAAAATGATTTTGTCATCGAAAACCGGTGGCATACATACTAACTGATCCACTCTGTTGTCATTCTCAGTAAGCGGTCCTATGTATTCCTGATGATTTTCTGAATAGATAAAAACATTGGCACCACGTGGCAACTCCAAGTCTGAAAAAGTGATGCCAACGGAGTACGCATCAGCGCATTCTATCCCTAACATCCAGATGCGATCGCCATTGGCTAAGTTGGTCCAGCGACCGCTGTTCTCCAAGTTGTAATTCACATCATTGGTCTTTGCAAAGCGGAAAGGTGTTGCCTTGTCAGTTTCTACCAGCGCATCTTCAGCAGTGATGGTGAGAATGTCTAAAAACGGTTGGGCATTCCAGATGGCTTCTGTTGGAATCTGCTGTGTGAAATTCCACGACAACGGCTCACCTTCCCTGTCCACCTGGGCCGAAAGAGCTGAGCATGCAAAGCAAAGCACTGCTATGATATGGCTTTGTTTAGTCAAGATGATAAAGCGTGATAACGATAAGATGACGTGGTGAATCATCCTAAAGTTGTCAGCTAAAGTAGAATTCTATTTTGACTGACAATGCGTTTTGCAATATTTTTTTCTTAACCGGGCATCGCGCAGCCAACGATCTGCATCTTGGCTGCATCACATTTCAACAACAAAAGAAACAAGACTGCTATGAAAAAAATACTCTGTATAACAGCACTGATCTGTACAGCCTCCATCAGTAAGGCACAGGACTGTGTGGACCTCAGCCTGATAAACCCAAACGCTATCTGCCCTTTGATTTGGGCACCTGTATGCGGATGCGACAATGTTACATACTCAAACGACTGTGTTGCGGTGAACACTGGCGGAGTCACATCATGGACTGATGGCGAATGCCCCACCACTGATGCACCCCAATGTGCCGATGTAAGTGATGTGGACTTCGGCCCATGCGACATGTGGATGGGTTATGCCTTCGATGGAATTACCTGCTCTGGCTACAGTGGTTGTGGCTATGCAGTAGGCAACGTGAATTATATGCCGGCATTCTATGAAAGTCTTGACTCCTGCTTGGCTTATTGTGGTTCGGACATCGGTTGCATCAATCAAACACAAATAGAATGGGGTACCACCATCAGTTGCCCTGATTTATGGGCACCTGTGTGCGGCTGTGATGATAATACTTACAGCAATTCCTGCGATGCATATTACTTCGGTGGTGTCACCACATACACTTTAGGCGAGTGTGATGATACTACCTGCCTTATTGTACCTGCCATGGTTGACTTTGGTGATTGTGAAATGCCACTTGGCTTTGTGCGCAGAGATGGTACTTGGTGTGAATACATTTCTGGGTGCGGATACATTGGTGATAACGGTTATGACTATAGTGAGTACTTCTTTGAGAGTTCATATGCATGTTTGAATTTTTGCTTAGGCAGCGTGGTGCTGGACTGCCCCGATGTATCATTGATAGATTTGAATGTGATGTGCCCCGCAGTATGGGAGCCTGTGTGCGGATGTGACAGCGTTACGTACAGCAATTCTTGTGTTGCTCTGAACCACCATGGTGTATGGGAATACACCCCGGGCGAGTGTGTTACATCAGTGGGAAACATTTTACCGGGTCAATTCAGCATGATGCCTAATCCGGCAAATGCCATACTCAACATACAAATGCAAGAATCAGCGACAGGCCTATGCCATATTTATGATGTGGCTGGCAGGCTGCAATATTCGCAAAAACTAATGGGACAAAAATCAATTCAATTGAATATTGAAACACTTGTGGCAGGCCACTACATGGTACAGATATGCACAGACAACGGCCAAGTGATGCATCAAAAATTGATGAAACAATAGCACCCCGACTTACCATGAATACAATGAAGCCCGGTGCACCTGCATCGGGTTTTTGTTTTAGCATGAGGTTATGTTTTTGGATTTAATCATCACAACTACCTTCATTCGGCATTTATTTCTTTCCGGTCAACAACTCAATTCACCTCATCATGAATAACTATTCACCAGAAATACGATTCGCAGATATAGATGCTATGGGGCATGTGAACAATGCAGTTTATTTCAGCTACTTCGAGCAGGCGCGCATACACACGTTTCGCCAATTGGTAGGCCTGCACTGGGACTGGAATGCCGATGGGCTGCTTGTAGCCCGTAACGAGATAGATTACAAACGACCTCTGTTTCTGAACGATCAGGTTGAAATTGTAACACGCTGCACAGTCATTGGTCAAAAAAGTTTTACCATCACATATCAGGTAAACAGAGGTGATGAACTTTGTGCAAGTGGTACATCAGTACTGGTATGTTACAACCACCGTGAACATCACACGCAGCAGGTGCCGCAAGCTTGGCGCGATGCACTCGCAGCCATTATGTAGCACATGGCCATTTGCTGTTAGCTATTTTTTTCAAAAGAAACCAAAAGATGAAATCAATAACCACACTTATACAAAATGCCTATGGCGGACTTAGCCGAGAGGTGTGGCTCTTGTCGTTCACCCAATTCATCAACCGCAGCGGCACCATGGTCATCTTCTTCCTGTCAGTATATCTGAAGGAGGAATTGCACATGGACTTGACACGGGTAGGTATTGCCATGGCCGCCTTCGGGCTGGGCAGTGTAGTAGGAGTATATGCTGGCGGCAGGCTAACTGATGGGGTTGGTGCACATAGAGTAATGCGCTGGAGCCTTTCCCTTGGAGCTGTGCTTTTCGTAGCTGTCAGTTTTTTGGAAAGTTTTGTGCCTCTGTGCATCGGCCTCTTTCTTCTCTCAGCAGTAGGCGATGCCTTTCGTCCTGCCAACATGGCTTCCATGTTTTTCTACAGCACACCTGAGACCTACACGCGTTCGGTTTCGCTCAACAGGCTCGCCATCAACTTGGGCTTCTCATTCGGCCCTGCTTTGGGCGGATTGCTTGCTGCGGTCAACTATCAATACATCTTCTGGGCTGATGGCATAACCTGCTTGATGGCAGCACTCATCATCCTTTTATTCATTCCAAAAAGGGAGAAAGAAAAAACCAACCATGAAACCAAGGGGGTGAAGGTGCAATCACCGTGGCAGGATAAAATCTACCTGTTGTTTCTGCCATTGTCCGTGCTCTATGCACTCACCTTCTTTCAGTTTTTCAGCACCATGCAGCTATACTATACCGAGGTTGAAAAATTTTCGGAATTGAAGATAGGCGCACTGCTTGGCCTGAACGGGCTGCTGATAGCCGCCATCGAAATGATAATGATCTACAAAATTGAAAAGCGCACAACCCCATACAACTTCATAGCGCTGGGTGCCTGGCTTGTAGTGGTGAGTTATTTAATGCTGCTTGCAGTAAGCGGATGGTGGTGGATGGTGGTGCTCACCATCATCATGTCATTCAGTGAGATGTTTGCCATGCCTTTCATGATGGCGCTGATGAATGGCCGCTCCAATGCAGACAACAAAGGCCGGTACGCATCACTCTATGGCATGAGCTGGAGTGCTGGCCAGATATTGTGTCCGTTGGTGGCTACGCAAACTATTGCCAATGCTGGGTACAATGCATTGTGGGTGATACTCGCAGCCTTGGCTATGAGTGTTGCATTGGGAATAAAATGGTTGGAACGAAAAGCAAGCAGAGGCTAAACCATTTCATCTTCCACACATCTATTGTAGCCCTGCACTCATTCTAATTTCGAAGTGATGAAAAAAAATGTTCTTGTCCTATTCCTTGTTGCAATCACTATTTGCCACCAAGCACAATTGACTTGGGAAGAAGTGGCCATACCCATGAGTGATGACAGCACACTGGCTGCTGATGTGTATTTGCCGGAAGGCTGGACCAGCGGGCCTGTTATCCTCATTCAGACGCCATACAACAAAAATCTGCTGCATTTGGTAGGCTTGCCACTCAATGTTGGATTGAATCTGGATGAGAGCGATTATGCCTTTGTAGTGCTGGACTGGCGCGGATTCTGGAGCAGCACTGGTGCTGCCTACGAAGGCGCACCCACACGTGGCGAGGATGGATACGATGCAGTGCAATGGATAGCAGAACAAACATGGTGCGATGGCAACGTGGGTACCTGGGGTCCAAGTGCATTGGGCAAAGTGCAATTTCAAACGGCACAGCAGCATCCACCTAACCTGAAATGCATTGTGCCGCTGGTAGCAGGCCCGCAATTCGATTATGATGAGTACTATACAGGTGGTGCACTGCGTACTGAATTTGTGGAGCAACTCGACAATCTTGGGTTCGGACTGTCGCCCATAATCATCGGCAATCCTTATTACAGCCTGCTCTGGTCAGTGTCAGAAAATCTGAACTTCTATCCGGAAGAAATAGAAGTGCCCACACTGATGATAGGTGGCTGGTACGACCACAATGTGGAAGTAATGCTCGACTTCTTCGGTGGGCTGCAAACACAATCGCCTGCTGATGTGCAGGACGAACACCGGCTGCTGATAGGGCCGTGGGTGCATGGCGGCAACAGCACAGCCAATGTGGGCAGTGCCGAGCAAGGAGAACTTTCATACCCCGCTGCCGAAGACTGGAACGATTCGCTGGCCATTGCATTTCTTGATTACTACCTGCGTGGTATAGACAACAACTGGGATGAAACGCCTGCCATTCAATATTTCCAAATGGGTGAAGATGTATGGAAAGAAGGCGATGCCTGGCCTGGTGAGATCACCACAACTGTAAAATTCCTGATGCGGGCAGATGGACTTCTGAGTACAGGTGAATATGTGAATGGTCCTGTGGAAAATGCATTGACGCTCAGCTATGATCCTGGAGATCCCTCGCCAACCATTGGCGGCACCACACTGCGCAACGATTTGGATCAAGGACCTTATGACCAGACTGATGAAGTAGAAAGCCGTGATGATGTTCTCCTATTTACAACAGAGGTACTGGCAGCTGATGCAGTGCTGGCAGGCAAAGCCAAAGTGCATCTGCAGTTTTCAACGGATGTTACGGATACTGACTTCGCCATTCGCCTGTGCGATGTATATCCTGATGGCCGCAGCATGTTGCTGAATGATGGAATTTACCGCTCACGATTCATCAACGGATTCGCAACCGGTGATGAACAATTGCTAACCCCCGGCAATACCTATGCATGTGAAATAGAATTGCCCAACACCGCACTCACCTTTGTTGCAGGCCATCGCATACGCGTGATTATTTCAGGCAGCAACTATCCGCGGTTCAACAGGAACATGAATACAGGTGGCGAGATGTATCCGAACTTAGATGGCGATGAATTGGTGAATGAACAAACTGCACAAAGCGAAATATTTGTTGGCAACAGCAGCACCGCTCCTTCTTATTTAGAGCTGCCTTTGGTTGGTGGTTTCGATGCCATAGCAAATGATCAGCAAAAAACTGCATTGATTGTATTTCCGAATCCTGCTGATGAATACCTGACTGCTACACTGCCCGTAAATATGACCCAAGGTGAATGGCTGCTGACTGATGCATGGGGCCGTGTGCTGATGAAGGAACCATACAACGGCACGTTATTGATCAACACTGCGAGCCTCCTTCCAAGTACGTATCTGCTAAAAGTGATTGGCGATACAAAGACAGAAGAGTTTGTCTTTTGTGTTTTCCATTAAGTAGAAGTGATATGAAGAAAATAACTGTATGCCTGCTTGTAATGCTGGCAACAAGAACTGTGGCATCCGACAGCCTGCTGGTAAAAAACTTAGTATTCGAAGGAGCCGGCATACGCGGCATAGCCTATTGCGGTGCGCTGATGGAGTTGGATGAACATCACATGTTAGACAGCGTAACCCATGTGGCAGGTACATCGAGCGGGGCCATCACAGCATGTCTCTACAGTGTGGGCTACACACCTCAGGAAATTTTTGACATCATTGGTGATACTGATTTTGGCGCATTCAACGATGGGCGATTTGGCGCAGCCGGAGGCATGGTAAGAGTGAAGAAAAAATTAGGCTGGTACAAGGGTGAAAAATTTCTGACATGGCTAGAAAAATTGATAGCCGCAAAAACTGGAAGTACTGAAACCACTTTTTCTCAACTACGTGACAAGGCACAAAGCGATTCACATTTCAAAGAGTTGGTAGTGGCGGCCACAAGTTTAAATCATCAATGCTCAGTTTATTTCAGCACAGCCACGTATCCACACATGCGCCTAGCTGATGCGGTGCATGCGAGCATGGCTGTGCCACTCTATTTCGAACCAGTGGTAATAGACAGTATAGGCACTGTAATTCCACTTGATGAGATGACAACCCAGCATCACCTCTGTGTGGATGGCGGCTTTACGGCCAATTACATAATAAACTACTTTGACATGGATACATCTGCGCAAACCCTGGGCATGCGCATAGACAGCGATGATCAAATAGCCAATGACCGCGGTAGTCGCGAACTTGCTTACCAGCACATAAACAGTCCGGGTGATTTTGTACAGGCATTCTACTATATAACAAAGGAAAACCTGAACCGCAGTATGCTGACAGAGGCAGACTGGCATCGGACGGTGTCGATATCAGATACCCAACTGGGCCCTAAGGTGAAACGACTCAGTGATACTGAGAAACAACAATTGGTAAAAGCCGGAAGAGATGGGGTAAAGCAGTATTTGGCAGAACGATAAAAAAAAACGACCACCTTTCCGATGGTCGCCTTCGCTTATAGTTGAAATAAATCCTTCGTTCTGTCTTATTCGGCAGCAGCCACTGCAACCTCGGCATGTCCGAAGCGCTTTTTCTCTTGTATGCGACTGGCTTTACCTGTGCGCTCGCGCAGGTAGAATATGCGTGCTCTGCGCACACGGCCACGCTTGTTAACCAGTACGCTATCAATAAATGGTGAGGCCACAGGGAATATGCGTTCCACTCCCACTCCACCGCTGATCTTACGTACGGTGAAAGTCTCTGTGGTGCCGGTGCCCTTGCGCTGGATAACCACGCCTGAGAATTCCTGTATTCGCTCTTTATTTCCTTCTACAATCTTGTAACTGACCGTAATGGTATCGCCTGCTGAAAATTCGGGCATTGACTTCACCGGGTTCAGTTTCTTTTCGAGTTCTTTGATGCGGTTCATGGCGCGTGATTTTTTTTGACTTATCCCCATTTTTTTTGGGGGGTGCAATTATACACTCCCTTGCGCCCTGCACCGCCATGAGGTCGAAAAAAAAAATCGGACTACTGTGGATTGAATGAGCGGATGCCACTTCCTGCCATATTTGGCAGGCCAGCCTGCCTGCAAATATTGACCGCTTACCTACCATGCATGGTTCGCGGCCTTGTCTGGTATTGGCCGCTTGGCCAAATGCCTCAAATATTTGCGACCTGCTGCACTGCAGTAACGCATATTGAAATCCGTGAGTGCTTGGATTAACCCGTAATTTCTATAACAACATGACCATAAACGAAGAAAAAAGCCCTGAACAATATGATGCTGCCAACTGGCAAGGCGTTCAGCGCAGAGGCAGGCTCATTGGTGGCTTAGCCGTAGTAATGGCTGGAGTATTATTCCTGATAAGAGAGATAAACCACGACCTGATACCTGAATGGGTATTTACCTGGCAAATGCTTGTGATAGCAGTAGGCGTGGTAGGCGCATTGAAACACAAGTTCCGTCACATTGGCTGGATCATACCCATATTAGTGGGTGTCACCTTTCTGCTGCGCGACTTTGCGCCCTGGTTTCAATTCAGGAACCTGATATGGCCTATAGCCATCATTGCGGGTGGCTTGTTCATCATTTTCCACCGTAGCCGCAGGCACCGCAAACATTATGAGCACTGCGGAAGTCGCAGATACCGGACGGCCGCAGAGGAGGCTGCGTTCAACGCCTCGCCTGATGAAGATTTTATTGAATACAACGCCATATTCGGTGCAGTGAAGAAGAACATAATCAGCAAGCACTTCAGAGGTGGCGAAGTGAATGCAGTGTTTGGCGGTGTAGAGATAAATCTGATGCAAGCCGAACTGGCACCGGGAGCAAAGCTGGAACTGAATGCCATATTTGGCGGAGTGAAGCTGATAGTGCCCGCACACTGGCAGGTAAAAAAGTCGGAGATAACCGCAGTGATGGGCGGAGTGGAAGACAAACGCGATATTCATAAAGACATACTTACCACGGAAGCGCCCATCCTGTTGCTCGATGGCAACGCAGTAATGGGCGGTATTGAAATTTCCAGTTTTTAAAAACCAACCTTATTGACCAACCACATCCTTAAACCTCACAACTATGAATTGGTACATCGTTAAACTCGTTTTTCATATCAAAACAAAACACGGCTGCGACAACACGCAATTCGAAGAGTCGCACCGGCTGATACAAGCACCCAATGCCATGCAGGCCTTTCACCACGCCCGCAGCTTAGGTGCAAGTGAAGATGCCATTTTCTTAAATAAAGCGGGAAGTAGGGTGCACTGGCAATTTGTGGATGTTACGGATGTACGTGCGTTAGACAGTATTGTAAGCGGTACCGAAGTTTTTTCGCAGGTATGTGAATTTGATAACAGCACTATGCACCTTAGCCTTGTGAAGCAGCAAGCACACTTTGCCATTCAGCAGCATACTATTTACTCGTAGGCGAAGCATATAGAACCTATGAGAAGACTGCTCGGAACCTACAAAGACATCCTTTTCATCACCATGGGATGGTGGGCCTTCTGGCTGCTGGCAAGCAGTCTGGCTTTGCACCGCATCGGGCTGTCGTGGTGTGCCGCACTTACTGAGGCAGGCATTACCGTGGTGGTATTGGCCATCATGGGTATCATCATCATCCATGTATTTAAGTATTACCGTCAACTTTCCGGCAACTTCCTGCTGGTGGCAGTTGACATAGTGCTGATGACGGCAGCCACGGGCAAGCTGCTTCACTTCATCTTCAGTCGGATGCACGAAGGCGATGTATGGTACATGGAGCACATCATGCCTGTAATGCCACTGAGAGGCCAATTCTATTTTCTGATGATAACACTGCTTGTAGTGGTGTGCTGGCTTCGCAACCACTATCTGGAGCTGAGCAGCAGCAGGCAAAGGCAAGAAGAAGCAGAAACCCTGATGCGCGATGCAGAACTGGCCAGATTGAGGCAACAGCTACAACCGCACTTTCTATTCAACAGCCTAAACAGCATAAGTGCACTGGCCGGTAGCAAGCCCGAACAGGCGCGTAAAATGATTCAGCAGCTTTCAGATTTTTTGCGCGGTACGCTGCGCAATGACGATCAGCAATTGGTAACACTTGAAGAAGAACTGAAGCATCTGAATCTTTACCTTGAAATAGAGAAAGTGAGATTTGGGCACCGGCTGAGCACAACCCTGATTTGCAGCGATAAGGCAGAACAGTGCAAACTGCCATCGCTGCTGCTACAGCCCATTGTAGAGAATGCGGTGAAATTTGGTCTGTATGACACAACAGGCGAAATAACCATCAGCATAGAAGCGCGCGAGATGAGCAACTACCTGGAGGTAACGGTAAAAAACCCATTTGACCCGGCTACAGCAAAGCCAAGGCAGGGAACAGGTTTCGGACTCACCTCCGTGCAGCGCAGGTTGTTTTTGCTTTATGCAAGAAAAGACTTGCTGGAAATAACGACCCATGAAAGCACATTTACCACACTGATAAAAATTCCGCAAGCGAAATGATAAAAGCAATAATTATAGACGATGAACCACTTGCTCGCAGCATTGTAGAAGAATACTTGCAGCCATACTCCAACGTAGAGCTGGTGCAGCAATGCAGCGATGGATTTGAAGGCGTGAAAGCCATTGCCGAGCACAAACCAGACCTCATATTCTTAGACATACAGATGCCAAAACTGAATGGATTTGAAATGCTGGAACTTGCCGAACCACAGCCTGATGTGATCTTCACCACTGCCTTTGATGAGTATGCCATGCGCGCCTTCGATGCCAATGCGACTGACTATTTGCTTAAGCCTTTCAGCAAGGAAAGATTTGACAAGGCCATGCAAAAGTGGATGGCTCAGCGCAACAGCACCAAGGCTGAAAAAAATGTACCTTTGCTGAACACTGTAGCCAAGCAGGCTGAAGAATCAAGCAGGATAGCTGTACGCTTTGGTAACAAAATTTCCATTATTCCGGCTCAGGACATTTATTACATAGAAGCCTTTGATGACTATGTGAAAATTTTTACAGAAAAAGATTATTTCCTGAAGAAAAAAACCATGAGCTATTTTGAGCAAACGCTCAATGCAGGCGACTTCATGCGTGTACACCGCTCTTTTATAGTGCAGCTTTCGCAAATTACCCGCATAGAACCCTATGAGAAAAACGGACACATAGCATTGCTTAAGAATGGAAGAAAAATTCCGCTCAGCAGAAGCGGCTATGCGAAGCTGAGAGAACGACTTGGACTGTAAATGACGATGGCGCTATATCATGCCCAATTGCAGAAGCACCGCACACATCTCAATCTCACTTAGCATGTCACCTTGCAGCCAGAGCACCGCATCCAATGCGAATGTGCTGTCCCCTGTATAGATTTTTCCACTCTTTACATCATAGGTGTAGAGGCAGTCCATCATCATGGTGCTATCACCACGGTACACTTTCCCGTTGCGCACGGTATAGAGCAAATCGCTGAGCAGGCTGCCACGGTCTGTGTAGAGTTTTTCTTCTTTGAAAGTGTATAGTAAATCGAAAGTAGAAGTGCTGTAGCCTTTGTAAATACTGCTGCCCTGCACTGTGAGCAGCGACTCAGTAAACATGTTGCTGTGGCCCGGCAGCACATGACCCATACTCACCGTTACCCGCAGGCTGTCAAAACTCATCCACTGGTGGTTATATACATACGTCTGGCTGTACAACATGCAGCTAAACACATTCAGGCAAAATGCGAGCATCACTTTTTTCATTCTACAAATTTGTGTCCGATCGTTGACTTCGCTGTCATCTTTGCTACAAGTATTCCTAATGAAGTTTTTTCAAGTATTCATACTCATCTGCTGGTTTGCAACATCCACTGTCATGTGCCGGGCGCAAAACAATACCGGCAGGGATACGCTGCTGATACTGATTCAAGAACACTACGACCATGGCCGCTTTGAAGAAGCCATAAACCTTTGTGGCAAAGTGATTGAAGCAGACAGCACAGACATTGAAACTTTGATGCTTCGTGGCATCATGTACGACTTTACCAATGCTTACGAAGCAGCCTTGAAGGACTACACCACCGTGCTGCAAATAGACCCTATGAATGTGGATGCACGTATGAACCGCCCCATGATTTGGAATGAGTTGATGGAGTATGATTCGGCCATGGCTGACTACAACTTTATGCTGAAACACGGAATGGCAGATGATGAAGTTTTACTTGCGCAAGCATTCAACCTGTATGATTCTGGAAATTGGTATGAAGCAGTAAATGCGGTGAACAATGCAATTGAATTTGACTCCACTTATGCACCCGCTTTTCTAATGCGGGCAAGTATTTGGGATGAAATTGGAGAGTACCGTTTAGCGGTCTTCGACTATGAAAAATTCAAACTAATTGGCCAACCTAACCAATACCAATACCTGAGCATTGGGGTATGCAAGGTGAATGCGGGCATGTATGCGCAAGCTCAACCTGATCTTGAAATGTGTATGAAACTTGGTGGAGACTCTACTTATGCGTGCTACGAGCTGGGCCGCTCATGCATTGGCCTGGAGGAATTCAAAAAGGCTATGCAATGGCTGCAAGTAAGTGTAAGGCACAACCCGGAGTTTGCAGATGCACACGCACAACTCGGCATTGCATACCGCAGGCTTGGTGAAACAAATAAAGCAATTGAGGCTTTCAAAACCAGTATTGACATAAACGAAAGTGTGGATGTAATTTTTGAAATGGCACTTGCACTATGGGATGATGAGCAGATTGACGAAGCGCTGAAATTAGTTACCGTAGCCATTGAGAATAACACCCTACACATTGCTGAAGCCTACTGCCTACGTGGCAGATGCCATGCTGAAAAGGAACAATATGCTAAAGCCATATTAGACTACACCATGTCGCTTGATCACATACCTGGACATATAACCACATTGCAAATGCGTGCCGAAGCCTACGAACTGAAAGCTGATAAACATGCTGACAACAAAGGCAAGAAAGAAGCAAGGATCGGCTATGAACTTGCACTTGCAGATTTGTATCAAATAGAATCCATAGAAATGAACAGCAATGGCACAGCTAAGTCTATTGAAAGAATCGAGAAAAAATTGAAAAGGCTTGATTGAGTTTTCCAGACCGTCAAAATCCCTTTTTCTTCATCAGTGCATCTAACTCAGTGTGCTTTTTGTTCCTTGAGAATGAGGCTGCTTCCATCGCTGGCATTTTTTCAATCAGCACCTGATGCATCCCCAGTCGCTTTATCCTCTTTTTGAGTATTGCCTTCTCTTTGTTTTCTTCTGCTATCATACCTGCATACAGTATGGTGAGAAGAACTTCCATCTCTTCAGCATCAATGCCGTAGGCCGCAGCCAGCGCACTTATTAACTGTATCACCTGCGCATTGATGTAGGCATCTGTTACCTCATATATGCGCACAAAGTCTGTGTAAATGTGATCATGACTGTATGTAGAACCCAGTTCAAACAGACGGCTGAAATATTCTGAATCCTTAGGCGCGTACCTACGCTGTCCTTGCAGCGTGAGGTACACGCACCAATCATCTATGCGCCCGCGATCAAATTCAATAAGATGCTTTTGCTTGATGATGGAAACAATGCGACTCATGCATCGCTGTTATTTCTTCTCCCAGGTTTTCGGCCCTTGTCCACCCTTAGAGGCTTGCTCTTTCAATTTGGCAAACTGTAGTTGTATGCCTTGTGAAGGGAGCTGGGTGTAGCCCTGCATCACCTTTTGCTCGGGCGACAGCATCACAGCATGGGGCACACTCTTGAGATCGAAATTTTCCTTCAGCTTGATGTTGTCGTATCCATACAGCAGGGTCAATTTAGAGTTGGGATGATCGTACATATATTTCTTGAGCATGTTGTAGTCAGCATCCATGTTGATGGCTACAAGCAATACATCCGTTGCGTAGTTGTCTGCAAGTTTTTCAAGCATCAACATTTCCTTCAGACTCGGTGCAGACCAGTCCGCAAAGAAGAGTATGTAAACCGGAATGCCACTGTGTTCAGCGAGCTGCCATTTTTCATTTTGCGTATCCAGCAGCACAAAGTCTTCCTGCTCCCATCCTTCTTTGTTTTTCTGTAGTGAGTAAAGTGTGTTTGCAGCAACTTTCCCCGCATCGCTCTCCGCTTCTGATTCTGCCATTTTTCTCAACGTCTTTTCTACTGCCGATCTCAAAAACTCTTTGTGGTAATACACTTCTTTCAATCCACGGATCACCACCATTTTACGGATACTTTCACTCAGCATGGTGGAGTCGGTGGCAAATAGCTCTACCAGCATAGCAGCATCGTGTTGTGCATTCACGTATTTTACTATTTGCGAATTCCGCTCTTTGGTTTGCGAGGTAAATACATCGTGATAAAAAGTCTTGAAAACACGCATGTAAGCCGGATTGTTAAGCAGCACAGATTGCGACATGAAATACTCACGATAAAACAATTTCCTGTTCAGCCCAGCTGCCAGCTCTATCTCCGCAAGCGAGTAGCGCATGTATTGTTTGAAAAAATCATTGGCTTGATAACGATCATATTTCTGATGTGTGCTGTCCATATAGGCTGTAACCAACTCACTGAAATTAGAGAGTGACCGCAACTTCAGCGAATCGCTTTTTGCTGAGTGACCAATCATATCCACTTCCTTCTTGCTTACAAATTCAGGGGCATTCTTTGCCTCACCAGTGGCAAAGTCATAGTAATGTTCATTCACAAATGCGTAGTAATCTGTATTGAAACTGCGTATGATGTTGTTCAAATCATCATCCGGAAGAAGTCCAAAGTTTATCTGCATCTCCGTCTTGTCAAGCCTTTTGAAGTCTGACTGAGCCTCGCCCGGTAGTAATATGTCATATGTGTTGCCTGGCTTTGCATACATGCTGCCCTGCATGTGCAGCACCACAATCTGCACTTCGCTGGTTTGAGTTATGTCGAATGCGAGTTTGAATGTGCCGTTGTCAGCTATGCGCGTTTCAGCCACCAACTCCCTTTTGCCAGATATATAGTCATTCACCACAAATGCAGCAACCAGCCTGCCGGCATGGGTTGTGTCCATGCCCTGAATGATGGTTTGCTGCGCAACAGCGTTGCATGTTAACCAAGAACTAATTGCTGCTATCCAAATTCTCCTATGCATATATGTCAACTCCTTTGGGTACAAATTGAGAAACGTCACCGTTGTTTTTTATTATCTCGCGAATGACAGTGCTGTGCACTGAAGCAAACTCCGGATCGGTAAATACCAGAATGGTTTCCAAATCAAGGCTGATTGCTTTGTTCATGTGTGCAATGGTGCGTTCATATTCAAAATCGCCCCCGTTGCGCAAACCGCGAAGCAAGAATGTTGCCTGCTTTTCCTTGCAAAAATCTACAGTGAGTCCTTGATAGACTTCCACGCTTACCGTTGGCAGGTCTGCAAATGTCTGCTGCACCCACATGGTTCTTTTCTCAATAGAAAACATGCTCGACTTGGTGGTATTGATGCCAATAGACACGATGATGTGGTCAAATAAATGCGCGGCTCTGCGAACCACATTTTCGTGACCACGTGTAATTGGATCGAACGAGCCTGGAAAAACTGCTATTCGTTTCATGATGGCGAAGTTCTGAAAAAACTGAAATGCACGTTGCTGTATTTTCTATGTTGCATGAAAGCAGGATGCTCTTCGAAGTTGATTTTATTGCCGTGTTCCAGCACCAGTATGCCATCCTCCTTGAGCATTTGCTTTTTCAATATCATGTCTGGCAGCACTGGCAGCGCAGGCAAGTCGTATGGCGGATCAGCAAATACTATGTCAAACTTCTCATGACTGTGATTTATGAATTTGAGTGCATCAGTCAGCAGCACATCAGCATGATGTATTTCGAAATGCCTGAAATTGTCGCGGATAAAACGGGCGTGCTGCGCATTCATTTCCACACAAAGCAAAGATGCTGCACCGCGTGAAAAGCATTCGATAGAAAATGAGCCTGTGCCCGCAAACAAATCGAGGACCTGAGCACCTTCCATATCCATCACATTTTGTAATACGTTGAACAAGCCTTCGCGTGCGAAATCTGTGGTGGGACGCCCTTTGAAATTTTTTGGAACAGACAGGCTGCGGCCTTTAAGTGTGCCTGAAATTATGCGCATAGCAAGTGCATGTGGGTGAATGCTGATTGCCCCGTTGGAGCAGCTTGCTTCACGTTGCGGTTATAGTCACTCAGTAATTGTGTAAGTTCTTCATTTTCATGATGGCTATGTACCATCAACTGAGCATTTTCCAGATCAATGCCCAATTGCATGGCAGCATTGGCTGTGAAGTAAAGCACATCAGCCGTGCTTTTGGCCTGGTAAGCATTCAGCAACTGAAGTTGATTTTGGTGCAGGATACAAAGTGTGAGCTGACCGGCATGATGGGCTATATGAATACAATGCCGCTCGCCCTGGCTAAGCATGTGTGCAGCGCGCGCTAACAAAGCAGGGGCTGCTACTACCCGCACATTTACAAAACGATGCACAAGGGTTGTGTAATGTTCCATCTGTTCATACACCAACTCTGCCTGCATCTCGTTCAACGCGGCTGTCTGCACAAGCTTGTGTTGCTTACCTGTATGGAATTGGAGAAGTTCCTTTTCCTTTCCTCTTTCAAACAAGGCGGAAGGCACCACACAGAAGTTCAGCGTGTCGAAGGTAAATGTGCATTTGCGAAAAACTTTGTCAGCCCAGTTTCTATCTAAAATGAATTGGATACTTTCATGAAAAGCATCGTGGCTGCCTGCATCGGTAGCGAATGTCTGCGACCACAAAGCGCGGGTGGTTCCCGCTTGCGCCACTGCCACACACACAGCACCGGGACCGGCATGCATGCACAGATGCATGGCCGATGCATCGGCCAGCAATTCGCGCGGCATAAGGGCACGGGCTGCTATTTCGGGTATGAAAGTGCTCACGGGCGAAAGCTACATCTTGTGCATGGTTACAAATTGTGCTGGTGGCCAGGCCGCAATAAATCGTTCACCGTCTTCACAGGATTGAAGGTGGACACCGGTACTTCCACAAACACGGTATTCCACAAGGCCATGGCACCATTCCAAAGACCTGGAAGTTCAAGTGCTCTTATCACCTTGCCTTCGTGAAATTTTTCGGAAACAAAACCTGTACTGTGGTCAATGAAATTGTTCAGCTCGTATGATTTGCCTACTCCATTGCGTATGCTGCACACTATATCCACCGGATTGAAATGTGTACTCTCTGCAAGAATTTTGGTTTGCTGCGCATCGTGTACATCAGTCTGGCTCTTCTCTACTATCTGTTTCGAAACTGTTCCATCAACAGACTTTATCCAAAACGGGCCGCCACCAGGCTCGCCTTCGTTGCGCACCATACCACACACGCGCAGTGGTCTGTCAAGTCGCAGGCGTGCGTATTGCATCAACTGCCTGCGGTCGCCACCAATAGGTATTCCCGGCTGAAACCAATGCTGGATGAATTCCAAGGCCTGCTCCACTACCCCATCATCTCCTGCTTCCATTGCGAGCATCAGCCTATGACTTTCCCTGCGCAATTCTATCAGCAATCCGGCAAGAACCTTTTTGAAAAATACTGACTCTGAGCGCTGACTATCCGTGGTCACATTGTCAATGTTTTTTATGAAAATAATATCTGCATCCATGACCTGCAGATTGCGAATGAGTGCGCCATGACCGCTTGGCCTGAATGTGATGTTGCCTTCAGCATCGCGCAACAACTCATTGTCTTTGGTAAGTGCCGGAGTGTCTGTTGCTGTGCTTTGTACACTACACTCAATGCGGAAGTCCTCATACGAAAATTCCTTAGTACACTCTGACAAGAAGTACTCGACAGTGGATACATGCTGAGGTGCTAAGGTGAAGTGTATGCGGCATGTACCATCGTGCTGCTTAGCATAGTGTACAGCTTCGTGCAGGTGCTCTTCGAATGCAGTGCGGCCCTTGTCAGGGTACGCATGGAATGTGACAAGACCTTTCAACTGTGCATCGTAGTGCAATCCCTTTTCGGTAAGTATGTATTCAAAAATGGTTTGCCACTGATTATCGCGAACACATGCTTCAAGTTCAAGCCTGTTACGATGCATTACCTCTTTCAATTTTTCCAGAAATGGAAAACGGTCGAAATTCAAAATGAATTCTTCGGTCAGTTCCGATGTATTGCCGGGCGAATAATTGTAGAGGTGCTTAAACATGCGGCTGGCAGCACCAGAGGCAGGTACAAGTTTGGCAATAGTGTGGTTCTTCCTTTCAGCCTCGTACAATTCCATGTATTTGTTGCAGGCAGAAGCATTCAATATGCTGATACCATCAGAAGCGGTACAGGGTCGTTCCAGTTTAATGGCCTTGGTTTGGTGCACAAACCTATGCACAGTGGCTGCCACCTCTGCCACGCTCTGGCCGCGTTCTGCCAGCTTTGCCTCATCTTGCTGCAAGAAATTCATGGGGTGAAAATATCCTTTTGACCTACTGCACAAATGCTGATGCGTTGGGTTTTTGCAGTTGATGGTCAATTGCACGTATTACACTTTTCGGATTCAACTCATTTCACAGCTCTTTCTAACTTCGCCCTGCTTTTAACAGTATATAGGTTACAATGGACAATCATTCTTTTCTTGGCAATGCTGATGTAACAGCAATAGATGCGCTCTACGAGCAATACAAACTCAATCCCTCATCGGTTGATATTTCGTGGCAACACTTCTTTGAGGGATTTGAATTTCAGAAAACGGAATTTTCTCAATTGCACGTGCGCAGCTCCTCCCTTTCTACCGGTGTCGGTAAGGGTGAGGCCTCTCCCTCAGATGAGGGTTGGGGTGAGATTACCAAAGAATTCAAAGTAATCAATCTGATAAATGGCTACCGCCAGCGCGGACATCTTTTTACCGCTACCAATCCGGTGCGCGAACGCAGAAAGCACAGCCCAACACTTGACCTTGAAAACTTCGGGCTGGCCACAGCTGACTTGAACACGGTGTTTCATGCAGGTGAAGAAATAGGATTGGGATCTGCGAAACTTCTTGACATCATTGCACATCTGCAAGACTGCTATTGCAAGCATATTGGTATTGAATACATGTATGTGCGCGACCCGCAGCGTGTGCAATGGCTGCGCGAGCGAATAGAGGCTGTAAACAAGCCAAAGTTCTCAGCGGAAGAGAAAAAACAATTTCTCTCCATGGCCAGCAAGGCTTCACTCTTTGAGCAATACATCCACAGAAAATTTGTAGGAGCCAAACGTTTCAGTGTGGAAGGCTGTGAAGCCGTGGTGCCTGCTATGGATTATCTGGTACACCAAGGTGGAGCGCTCGGTGTGAAAGAATTTGTGATTGGCATGGCACATCGCGGCAGGTTGAATGTGCTCACCAACATCATGGGCAAACCACAAGAAGAAGTGTTCGCAGAATTTGAAGGCTTAGAGTATGATGAAGAAACGGGATTTGATGGAGATGTAAAGTACCACTATGGCTATAGCAATGATGTAAAAACCAACAGTGGCAATGATGTGCACCTCACACTTTGCCCAAACCCCTCGCACCTCGAAGCGGTGAATCCTGTGGTGGAAGGGCTGACCCGCGCAAAGATTGACCACTACCTGAACAGTGAAGATAAAATAGTTCCCGTGCTGGTGCATGGCGATGCAGCCATTGCAGGCCAGGGCATAGTGTACGAAATAGTACAAATGGCATTGCTCGATGGCTACCGCACAGGAGGAACAGTACACATAGTGACCAACAATCAAGTTGGTTTTACTACAAACTATCTAGATGGCCGCAGTTCCACTTATTGCACTGATGTGGCGAAAACCACACTCTGCCCTGTATTTCATGTGAATGCCGATGATGTAGAAGCCGTAATAGAAACCATGAAGATTGCACTGGAGTATCGTATGGCATTCAAGATGGACGTATTCGTTGACCTGCTTGGCTACCGCAAATACGGCCACAATGAAGGTGATGAGCCTAAGTTCACCCAACCATCACTTTACAATCTCATTTCAAAACATCCTTCGCTTCGGGAGATTTATCTGGAACAACTCGTGTCAGAAGGCAAGGTAGAAAAAGTTTATGGCGAGCAACTTAAAAAGGAATTTGAAGCCATGTTAGACACCAAACTTGAGTTGGCCAAAAGCCTTACCCAGGCACAGGTGAAACACTTTCTGGAAGAGACCTGGAAAGGTGTAAGAAAAGCTACTGCCGATGACTTTGAAAAAAGTATTGAAACCGGATTTGATAAAAAGAAACTGACAGCAATCGCAAAGAAGATTTGTACGCTTCCTGAAGGAGAAAAATTCATTGCAAAGACTGCAAGGGTTTTTGCGGACAGATTAAAAATGATTGAAGAAGACAAATTGGATTGGGCCATGGGTGAGCTATTGGCTTATGCAACCCTACTCGAAGAAAACCATCCTGTACGCATAAGCGGACAAGATGTAGAGCGAGGCACTTTTTCACACCGCCATGCGGTGGTCAAGACTGATGAGGATGTAGAGAAGAAATTTATTCCTCTCAACCAAATCAGCGACAAACAGGCAAAGCTAAGCATATACAATTCGCTGCTTTCAGAATATGGTGTACTTGGTTTCGACTATGGCTACGCTTTCGGCACACCACAAGGACTAACCATTTGGGAAGCCCAGTTTGGCGACTTCAACAACGGTGCACAAATCATGATTGACCAATTCATAAGCGCAGCGGAGGACAAGTGGCGCACCATGAATGGCATCACCATGCTGCTACCACACGGATACGAAGGCCAGGGCAGCGAACACAGTTCGGGCCGCATGGAAAGATTTCTGCAACTGTGCGCAGAATTGAATATGCAGATATGCAACTGCACTACGCCAGCCAACTATTTCCATTTGCTACGCAGGCAGGTGTGCGCGGAGTACAGAAAACCATTGGTGGTCTTCACCCCTAAAAAATTATTGCGTTACCCGAAAGCCGTTTCATCCATCAATGAATTGGCGAAAGGTTGTTTCAGAGAATTGATAGATGATGCTACAGTGAACAAAAAGGAAGTTGACATTGTTGCACTCTGTTCAGGTAAAATTTATTATGACATCTTAGAAAAGAAAGAAAAATTGGCCGCAGGTGAAAACTTAGCTGTCATAAGACTTGAACAACTTTATCCATTGCCTGAAAAACAAATTCATGAATTACTGAATACCTACAACAAGAATGTGAAAGTACTCTGGGTGCAGGAAGAACCAGAAAACATGGGAGCCTGGAGTTACATCATGCGCATGCTGCGCGAACTACATTTGGATGTGGTGTCATTGCCATCATCAGCTTCACCGGCAACAGGTTCGCCCAAGGTGCACGAGAAGAGGATGACTGTGATGATGGACAAATTGTTTGAATTCTGCAAAACCAATGTCGCGCATTGATGACTTGACGGCTTGATACAAAATCAAAAAGCCCGGATTCTGTTGATAAGCAGATTCCGGGCTTTATTTTTTTCAATGAAGTTGAGTTAATCGCGCAGCATAGTCACATGACCTTCGTAGTATTCAAAGTCGTCATTCTTGTTTACACCCAGAATGAAATAATAAGTTCCATCGCTATGTTCAGAACCACCCCACTGGTCGTGGTAGTTATCACTTTCATATACCAGTCCGCCCCAGCGGTTGTATATGCGCACAGTGCTGTTGGGGAATTTGTCAAGCCCGAAAATTTCGAAGGTGTCATTCTCACCATCATTATTAGGCGTGAAAACGTTGGGAATTTTGATAGTACAATTCTCAACAAAAACAACATAATCTGTAACAGATGTTAGACCACAGTTGGGTTCAGTTACGACTACATAGTAGTATCCTGCTTCACCTCCCGCATACATGCCTGTGCTGTTGCTGGCCACTTCCACCGAATCTGAGCCTGTTGGACTATAATACCACGTATAGTAATAACCTTCATCTATGCCAGGTGCCTCAAATACGCTGTGCTCACCATTACAAATGGTATCCGTGGTTAGAGGATCTATTGGCGGTACGGTTGGTACAAATGCCATTAGCGTATCGCTTACAATACATTCGGGATCATCTGTGGGGTTTACAAACAAGATGAAGTTTTGGTCCTCCGGAAAATCATTCACAATTGTCGGCTCAGGGATGCTACTATTATTTAGCAGATTTCCGGGTGACCATTGATACAAATATTGCAGGTTGGGATTTGGGTTAGTGACTACTCCCGAAATTTGGACATCGTTACCGCAATAGTAGATGTCTTCGCTCACAAGAATCTCAGGGCCTTCATATGCTTCAATGCTGATAGTTTCGGTATAAGTACATCCGTGATTATCAACGGCCGTGAACAGGTAATCATAAACTCCTGGTACATCAGGCACAATTTGAAGGTGGTCGCAGTCAGCATCCGAATTCACAATCCATTCACCTGATACATATGTCGAATCACAATCAGAGCCGATCTCAGGTGTGAAGGAAATAAGATCGGGATACATGTATGGTGCAAATTGAACTGACCAGTCGAAGATGAAGCCGTTGTCAATTGCCCACATATCACATATTTCTACTATCCACTCTCCGTTCAGCGGACATCCAATCAAATCTGAAATCGGTTGAACACTTTCATAAGTGCCAGCCGGAAGAGCGGTGCCTGAGTTATCTACCCAGGTGCCATTGGTTGCATCAGGTGCCCAGTAATAATCATATCCGACACCTGGTGTTAGTGTTTCATCATCAACCGGCTCGCCCAACCATGTGCCACCCCCACCTTGCTGATGCACTGCTATACTTGTGCCATCAGGACAGATAAAAGAAATGACTATATCACCCATGAATGAGTGTTCGAAATTGATATAGAAAAAATCTATGTCTAACGCATCAGTTATGGTGAGTCCGGGATCAAATCCACTGAACAGAAGCGTATCGGAAAAGCACTGTGTCTGATCATCCGGAATGAATACATCACCACCTAGATTCACATCTGGCAATGAGGTCCACAGCACTCCTGCATAGTCAATATCAATATCCACCGATTGGCCTGTACATACAAAATAGTCACTGGCAGAAATAGCCATGTCAGGCTGGGTAGCGACATACACCAATTTGTCTGGCAAAATTCCACTTGTACATCCTGCATCATCAGTTAAATAAAGCTGAACCACGTAGGCACCCGGCTGAGTAAAGGTGTGTGTAACTGTAGGCCAGTTCGTATTGTCCGTAGTACCATCATCAAAATCCCAAACATGTGAGGCATAAACAGCACTGCCTTCAAATGTGGATGATGAACCATCAAGGGTGATACTCTCTCCAACGCAAAGCAAGACCGCGCCTTCCTGTTCTTGTGTTGTTGTGATAACAGGTTCGGGTCTGTCACAAGGTTCGGTGCATGAAATCTGCGCTCCAAAACTTCCAACTTCGGTATCGCCATTTGAGATAAAAACCACAGTTATGCAACCATCTACATTGGTGCTTGTGATATCGAGGCTTTGCAAATCGGTGCCTGTATATGAGGCAATAAATGGCGCATTTGCATCCACGCCATCGTAGAAACTTATCTCATCACCGGTTCCTAAATCGCAAAAGGAGAAGTAGAGACTAACCAGTCCATCACCAGTACCATCATGGCATACGGTAGTTGTCAGGTTCTCATTCGGCTCATAATCGCCTGAACTGAATCCGCTGTCAACAAGAAAACCACCACAGTCTGAAATATTTGGAGTACCCATGTTGTACTCCTGCGCAAGTGCTGCACAGCTCATGATTGCAGCGAGAGCTGAAAGTATCTTCTTTTTCATTGTCATAATCAATTGGAGAGAGAATTCAATTTTTGTTACTGGCTTTGTAGCGTGCATATAACTCTTCAAGTCTGGAAGCGGAGTTCACAAACACCACCCAATTGGTATCGCCTATGCGATAGTATTGATAAGTGTCAGCAGCTTGCAGTTGCATATAGAGTAAAGCATTAAACGTGGCAGGGTCAATGGCTTTGCCGCCATCCTTGCTCGTAAATGCAAATAGTGGTAATGAAGCAGCCTTTTCAACATTTTCACTTAAGATGCAAAGGTTGTCAGACAAAAAATTGAGATAGTCAATCTGCTCATTGTTCATTGCAGCAAGTTCTTGTTGAGTGTACGCAGCCAGAACTTTAGCGTTCGGAACTATCTGCTGCGCTGATGCTGAAAAAAGAGCAATCATCAGGCTAAGTGTAAAAGTGATCTTCATTTTTGTTTTGATGAAATTGTGATTTGCGAAAAGGCTGACAAAAATATCCTGCTCGCAGTTGTCTTGATATGGCAAATAAAATGAAAAGCCGGAAAACTGAAATGATGCGCAAATATCCAGCTGAGAATCTTGATTCCATATACTCTCAACAAGAACTTGTGGATGCCGCAAAGCTCGAAACCTCAGTAAGGCCAATGCTTTGACTGAATGATTCATAATTTCTCAACAAAGGTTGCTCGTTGAAATGAGGCGTCTATATTTGCGCCCGCTTTTTTCAGGGCATAGGCCCCAAAAAAAGCACTGTTGATCTCGTAGCTCAGCTGGTAGAGCAATACACTTTTAATGTATGGGCCCTGGGTTCGAGTCCCAGCGGGATCACCAAAAAAAGTTTTTCTGAATTAAAGAATGACGGGGAAGGACAGTAGCACGCTGTCCTTCTTTTGTCTCTGATGAAAAAGTTCTTTGAGTATTGGTAACAAGCCCAGGTGGCGAAATTGGTAGACGCACCATCTTGAGGGGGTGGCGGGAAACTGTGCTGGTTCGAATCCAGTCCTGGGCACTAAGTATTGTTGATTGGTGATAGTTGATTGGAGGCAGCTGTTAGAGCAATGTCTTCATGCAGTATTTGAAAGAAAGAGAATCACCTCAATATTCAGAAATTGGAGGGAAGAACTCCACAAAAATCTTCAGAGGCGCGAAGCTGATGAGGCCATGGAATACCGAAGTGGCGGAATTGGTAGACGCGCACGTTTCAGGTGCGTGTATCGTAAGATGTGAGGGTTCGAGTCCCTCCTTCGGTACCCAAATCAGAAAGCCGTTTCGTTCAGAAACGGCTTTCCTGTTTATTGCAATTATGGAAAAATTTTATTGATACATATTGCACTCAGATACAATGGATAAATTCTATGTTGGTTCTTGCTCAGACCTCAATTATAGGTTACACAAGCACAATGCAGGCCATGCAAAATTTGCAGCAATGGGCATTCCCTATATTCCGAAGAGGAGCAAAGAGTTTGAGACAAAAGCAGAAGCCCTAAAATTTGAGAATTCCGTCAAAAGAATGAAATCAAGAAAATTTATTGAACGCCTCATCGAAAAATCGTTCAAGTCAAAATGTACAGGCCAGTCAAATCAATCGGCCAAACAGTCTGCGCGCTAAAGCATTGGCAGACACGTCCCGACTCAAGAGTCGGGATATCGTAAGATGTGAGGGACCTGAGTCCCTCCTTCGGTACCCAAATCAGAAAGCCGTTTCGGTGCTGACTCTTCTTTTCTGATTATGCACGAAAATGACTTTTTCAAAACCAACTTGTTGCCTGAGCATTTGTATTGCAGGTTTACTTTTACTTCGCTTTACAATTTTCTAAATGAAATCCATCCTGCTCACTTTCCTGTATTGCCTTGTTGCCAGCTTTTGCTTAGCGCAAAAAGAGAACGATGAGGAATACCTTTCTTCTGTGAAGGGACCCACCTGCCGTGACCTTCATTTCGGACTGAATGTCGGATTTAACAACCATGGCGCAGTTGCAGCACAAATTGAATATATATCCGACCAAGGTTTCTCTTTCGATTACAACATCGGACTGGGCGGTTGGTTCCTGAAGCAAAGTGTTGATTTCAAATACTACTTTGGCGAATGTGGTGTTGGTTGGTCAGCCGGTGTAGGCATTAGTCATTGTGCCAACCAAGGCATAATACAGGCGGAAATGCTGGTGATTGACAGCACCAATAAAAAGGTGAATGAAACGGTGACCATGCAAGTGTTTCCCCTTACACAAATCAAAATCTTCGGGGCGCGCTATTGGCCGCTTGGCCAAAAGATGAGATTCTTCATGAAGTTTGGCTATGAAATTCGCGTTTCTTCCAAAACTTATATCATGAAGAGTAACCATGTGCTGGCTGACACTTCCAAACAAACCTTGGAAATAATGGCTGGTGGAGGATTGCTCCTTGCCGCAGGATTTTCATTTTAACAAGAACAATCATTTACACCAACATGAGGCACAATTTTCTCCTTCAGCTTTTTTGTTCATTGATTTTAAGTTCGAACACACTCTGTGCATTTGCATTTGGACTGAATCCCAATAAACCGCTTACTATACCAAGTCCTTTTGCAAAGGATGATATCATGGTGAGTTATTCAACCTTGTTTGGCAATGGAATCACACACCAATTGCGGGTAGATTATTTCGTGCATGAAAGATGGAGTTTGCTCTACAATGCAGGATATGCGTATCGTGCGCCTACAGCAGGCTTTGTTGCTGACGACAGCTATAGAGAGTACCGTGCGCCATTGGGCCTCAGCCTGGGGGTAGCGGTCACAGGTGTCGTTTTCGCAGGTTGCAGTTACAGTGGTGGTGATGGTGTGTTCAATTTCATCATGCTCACAAGCCTCATTCCCGATGGTGTAGCTTACCACATTGCAGCCAGCGAAAGATTGGACATTTCACCTTACCTCTTGCTCAGTGGACTTACTTATCAAATAAATGGCGAGAATGACGGACAGTTTGTTTACGCCCCCATGGCCGGGCTGCGACTGTTGTATCATCTGAACGACACCTTTGTAATATCTGCGGAGCAAAACATCAAGCGTGGTGCTGATGATGAAATAATACCATCTGCCGGTGCCACACTTGCCATTGTCTTTTGAGACCCTTGGTATCAGTAGTCAATAAAGCGGTAATCGTAAAATAATTCCGATGTCAGACAAAGAAAACAACTCGCTCATTTCATTAGACGCCTGGTGGCCTACTGCAAACCGGCCTTGCATTATCAGTGGGCCGTGTAGTGTAGAAACCGAATCACAATTACTGCAAACTGCCCACAAACTAAAGGCCACCGGAAAGGTGCATGTGTTGCGCGGAGGACTCTGGAAACCGCGCACAAGGCCCGATTCTTTCGAAGGCGTGGGTGCACAGGGCATTGAGTGGATGCTGAAAGCAAGGGTAGAAACCGGTTTGCCCATCATCACAGAAGTAGCCACGGCAGAGCATGTAGAGCTTTGTCTCAAACATGAATTTGATATGCTTTGGATTGGTGCACGAACTACTGTCAATCCTTTTTCGGTTCAGGAAATTGCAGAATGCCTGCGAGGGGTAGATATTCCAATCATTGTAAAAAACCCTGTAAATCCTGATTTGCAATTGTGGATTGGCGCCATTGAAAGACTGATGCGATCAGGCATTAGAAAAATAGCCGCCATGCACAGGGGTTTTTCGCACCACGGTTCCAGCATTTACAGAAACAAACCCATGTGGGAAATTCCGATTGCACTAAAGACTCAATGGCCCGAATTGCCTGTGTTTTGCGACCCAAGCCACATTTGCGGAAGACGAGATCTGCTGCTGCAAGTAGCACAGCGTGCACTCGACCTGGGCATGAATGGCCTGATGCTGGAAAGCCACATCACACCTGACCAAGCCTGGAGCGATGCGTTGCAACAAATTACACCCGAAGCATTGTCTAATTTGCTTGACAACTTGCAGGTGAGGGCAACGAGCACAGAGGATGTACAATTTGCCAATGGATTGCTTGCTCTTCGATCACGCATCGACAAAATAGACGAAGAAATAATTCAACTCATAAGCGACCGCATGAACATAACACGCGAAGTAGGCCGCTATAAAAAGGAGCACAACATCACCATACTACAGGTGGAGCGATGGAAAGAAATTATTGCAACACGCAGCATGTTGGCTGAAAGGCTTGGACTATCTGCGGAGTTTACCGAGAAATACCTGGAACAAATACACAAAGAATCCATTCGCACACAAACCAAAGTGATGAATGAAATACCTAAAGTGGAAACAAACAGTGAATCTATCTGAAGGGTCATTTCACTTTTATACTGAACATCTTTTGTGAGCCGATATAGCCCTCGAGCACATCATCCGGAGCCACGGCTCCTACACCGGCAGGTGTACCTGTAAATATGAAATCGCCAATTTTCAAAGTCATGAATTGCGACACATAAGCTACTATTTGACTGAAAGAAAAAATCATATCATCGCTGTTTCCCTGTTGCACCGGCTGTCCGTTCTTTTCTAAAGAAAACTGTATTGATGTATTTGGAAGCGGAATGAATTCTTGTGAGATTACTGCACTTCCGTCAAAGCCTTTTGCTTTCTCCCATGGCAGCGATTTTTCCTTCAGCTGCTGCTGCACATCACGCGCGGTGAAATCAATGCCGAGGCCAACACTGCTGAAGTAGCGATGCGCAAATTCAGGTTGTATGTTTTTGCCCAGCCTTTCTATTCGCAACACCAACTCCACCTCATGATGTACATCATTGCTGAAGTGAGGTATATAAAACGCAGTGCCTTTGGGAAGTATAGCTGAGTCAGGCTTGCAAAAGAAGACAGGCTCAGTGGGCGCTTCATTTCCTAACTCCTTAGCATGTTGCGCATAGTTGCGACCAATACAAATAATTTTCATGGTGGAAATGTATCCATGCTGCAAACCAACTACGGGCTGCTTGTACTCACAATATTTTTTGCATCAGCACCAGATCTAGATAGCGGCCAAATTTGAAAGCCACTTCGCTGATGCGTGCAACTTCTTTGAAGTGGTATGCTGCATGTAGTGCAATGCTCATTTCATTTTCCGCATCAATGCCACCAATGAGTGTATGCACTTTATTCTTCCTCGCTTCATCTATGATAGCTTGCAGCAAAAGCTTGCCATGGCCTTGCCCGCGCCAGGTTGGATGCACATACACTGAATGCTCTTTGCTTGGATGATACAGGGTGCGCAATCTGAAATGCCCGTATGTACAGAAGCCGGTTATTTCTCCGTCAGATTCGCACACTAAAACAGGAAAGTTGTTCGCCTGCTTTTCGGCAAACCACTTCGAGATGTATTCTTCAGTGAAAGGCTCATCTTCATATACCGCAGTAGTATTCAATATGGCGTCTTCATAGATAGCCCTTATAGTTGCGAGGTCGGATATGGCTGCAGGTCTTATGTGCATACTTGATGTGAATGACTATCGGGTATTCAATTTTCTACAAGTGAACGAGACAAATATCTGTGTCCTCAACTTGTTATACCCAATCTATGTTTTCTAATTTAATGTCCGGTGAATTGCGCAATAACTCATGCAATTGTGGCTCATACTTTTTACTGATAAAAAATTCAATTTCGCACAAATCACTCATCATTGAGTCGAGTTTTTCCATCTTCATTTCCTTCAGAGCCTTCATGATACGTGGCATTTGCTCATGTGAACAAATGATGCGGTGGTGACCGCGAATTTCCATTTCTACAATTTCCGCAGTTGCTAATGAAAGCCTAGATGCAGTTCGGTATGCATCTATCAAACCACCTGTTCCCAGCTTTGTGCCTCCATAGTAGCGCACCACGGCTATTAATATGTTGGTCAGGTCGAATGATTGAATTTGTCCGTAGATGGGCTTGCCTGCTGTACCGCTTGGCTCGCCATCGTCATTTGCCCGATAGTGTTTCTTATCCCACCCAAGGCGCCAGGCATAACACACATGTGTTGCACTGTGGTGCTCCTTCCACAGGTTGTCTATGTGTTGTTTGATTTGCTTTTCTGATTGCACAGGAAAAGCATAAGCCATATGGCGACTACCAAGCACACGATGCTGTGCTTTTGAAAGTGCAGCTATGGTTTTGTAAGTGACGGCACTCACGCGACATCATGAAATTGGATTCATCATCACACTGAATACGGTGATGCTGTTAGGGTCCCGATCGTAGTAGAGCTTATCCAATGCGCTCAGAATATTCTTTGCACGGAAGTAGGATGTATGCAGATTACTTTCACCCTTCAGGGTCCACTGTATGGTGAAACTGCTGTCTTCGTCCTTGTAGCTCTTCACATAGTCCAACATGTTTTTTAGTGCATCCACCTTCGTAACGCCCTCGCATGTGTGGAAGAGAAAAGACTGATTGTGCCGTGGATTCACGGTGATCAGGCGCAATACAACAAAACGTGTGTGCTCTTCAAAATTGAAGATGAGACTATTCTGTCCCATGCCTATGTATTTGTCAATCTCCGTTTGAAGATTCGCTATCTCAATGTTCTTGTCAAGTGTCATATTGCGGCAAATATGCTTGTAATGACTTCGAAAGCCTAAAACTGTTCATGCATCCAGTTTTTCAAACTCACTGTTGTTGCTTACATACTCTGGCACTATCTGCTTCATCTTACTCACCATCTTTTCATTGTTCTGCTCATCAAACAGAGCTATGAGTGCGTTCACTTCTTGTTTTATGGTTTCGAATTGGTATTCGCGCACTTTGGCTACAACAATTTTTTCATGATGTGTGGGCAGCGTATTCTCTGCATCGCTCAGTACTTCCTCGTATAGTTTTTCTCCTTTGCGCAGCCCTGTGTAAGTAATTTCTATGTCCACGCCTTCTTCCATGCCGCTCAACTTTATCATGTTACGTGCAAGGTCTATCACCTTCACACTTTCGCCCATGTCGAAAGCGAATATTTCTCCTCCGCTACCCATGGCACCAGCTTCCAGCACCAATTGCACGGCCTCAGGTATTGTCATAAAAAACCTGGTTACTTCCGGGTGGGTTACAGTTACAGGTCCGCCAGCTTCTATTTGTCGTTTGAATACCGGAATTACTGAACCATTGGAGCCAAGCACATTTCCGAAGCGTGTAGTGATAAATGCAGTTTCTGATGCCTTGTTTTTCGACTGCACATATATCTCTGCTATGCGTTTGGTACATCCCATCACACTGGTAGGATTCACTGCTTTGTCAGTGCTGATAAGCACAAATTTTTCTGTCCCGAATTCTTCGGCAAGGTCAGCCATTATTTGCGTGCCTTGCACATTGGCCAATACAGCTTCACTCGGATTGCTCTCCATCAGTGGCACGTGTTTATAGGCAGCAGCATGGTAAATGATTTGCGGTTTGAAGTAATCCATCATTCTGCGCATGCGGTCTGCCTGCCGCACATCGCCCATCACTATTTCTATGCTTGCCAAATGGCCTGCATTGTGTAATTCATTTTCTAATTCAAACAGCGGTGTTTCTGCCTGATCCAACAACACAACTGTTTTGGGTTGATATGCCAGCAGCTGTCTTACCAGCTCGCTGCCTATGCTTCCGGCAGCACCTGTTACCAGCACAGCTTTATCCTTTACCTGTGCGCGCACTGAGGCACTGTCCAATCGTATTGACTCGCGTCCCAACAAATCTTCAATGCGGATGTCGCGTATCTGTCGCATGCTCAGTTGCCCGCCAATCCACTGCTTCACTGGTGGTATGTTACTCACACGCACATTGTAGCCCAGTGCCTTGTTGATGAACGCAGCTTTCTTCTTTTTCTCAATTGATGGAATGGCTATGATGACTTCATCCACTTTCCCATTGCTAAACAGCTCATCTATTTTTTGTGTCTGATAGATACTTGAGCCTTCAAGTTTTTTCCCACTTTTGGTGGCATCATCATCTATAAAAGCAACTACATGGATGCCGCTGCGCGAGTCGCGATCAATAGTGCGCTTGGTGATAAGACCACTTTCGCCTGCACCATAAATTACCACACGCTTGCGAACAGACTCAGGATTTTTCAATTCCATGTACATCACCTTTACTGCAATGCGACTAACCACCATTGCAAATAGTGTGAGCAGATATTCTAAAATGATGATGCTGTAAGGAACGAAAAACAGCCCATCGAAGAAGTGAAAACGAATTTGATTGAACAAAGCAAAGGCAAGCGTGCCAGCTGTGAGAACGATAAAAATCCGTTGTGTGTCTTGAGTGCTGGTGTACCGAATTATGCCTGCGTAAGTCTTACCTATGAAGAATGATACAACGCGTACTCCAAGAAAAATAGCCACGAATTGAAGCGCCAAATCAACTTCATTCTGTGGCGGCCTGAACTCGAAACGCACAAGGTAAGCCATGATGTATGCCACTATGCTAATGGTGACATCAATCAGGAAAATGATCCAGCGTGGTGTGTTTTTGGTGGGAAGCAGCACGGGGCTAATTAAAAGCCAATTATCTGCAATTCGATTCAAATGAAGTTCAATCCACCCAATCAGCTACAAATACATTCGTATCCCTTGTTCTGCCGTTGTGCCTGTTGCTGCAAAAGGATACCTTCTTGCCATCAGGCGAAAACATGAGGAAGGAGTCGAACTGTTTGTCGTATGTCACTTGCTCCAAATCGGTGCCATCCACATTTATCATAAAGATGTTGAATGGGAAACCAATCAAACTCTTGTGATTGCTGCAAAACAAAATCTTTTTGCCATTTGGATGAAAGTAGGGCGCCCAGTTGGCCTTGCCCAGATTAGTTACCTGCGTCACATTGTTGCCATCGGCATCAGCTACAAATATTTCAAGATTGGTTGGTTCTACCAAATCATTCGCAAGCAGCTCTCGGTACTTCTTTACTTCATCGGGCGTGCTTGGTCGCGATGCACGCCACACTATTTTTTTGCCGTCAGGCGAGAAAGCAGCGCCCCCATCGTAACCAAGTGTGTTGGTTATTTGCTTCAAGCCTGTGCCATCAATACTCATGACCCACAAATCCAAATCGCCACTGCGTGTGCTGGTGAAAATAATTTTGTCACCCTTTGGAGAAACCGTGGCCTCTGCATCGTAACCTGTTTCGGTAGTCAACTGCTTCAAAATTTTCCCGTTCAAATCGGCCTCAAAAATGTCGTACTCGGGATAGATGGGCCACACATAGCGGCCACCTTCCTTCACAGGCACAGGAGGGCAGCTATCCATTTGCAAGTGTGTGCTTGCGTATAGTATGCTCTTGTCACCGGGCATGAAAAAACTGCAAGTGGTACGCCCGTTTCCCGTGCTGATTAGTTTCAACTTGGTACTGTCAGCCTGTTTTTTTGTATCTAACAAAAAAATCTGATCGCATCCCGCAGTCCAGTTTTTGTTATCACTCTGGAAAATGAGTACGTCTCCGCTGAAGCTCCAGTAAGCCTCGGCATTGTTTCCACCGTAGGTCAACTGTTTTACATTTTTGAAATGTTTCTCTTCATTGTAATGGATAGGCTCATCACTTTCACCAATGGAAACTATGGCACCTGTGGTGGTTTTTCCTTTGGGGGTGCATTGCAAAACGAAAGTGCCAATTAGACAAAATGCAAACAGAGACAAGCATATGCGTACCGATGATTTCATGGGTGCAAAATGATTTTTAAGTCCGCTGGCTTTGTCTGATGAATGTCAAATAAGAAAATGAGAATATTTATGAATCAGATGCAGCATTTCCTAACCGCAAGCATCATAGCATTGTAAACTCACACAAAAGAGCTTTACTAGGAACCAAAAACCTCAATCACTTCTGAAACCCTGGGGCGATATTGTAGCAGGCTGTATGCGCGGTGAACACACCGCGCAATGCGAAGCGTACCGCATGGTTTGGCGCAGCGTATTTCCTGCGGTAAATGCCATACTGCGCAACAAGGAAGAAGCAGAAGATGCAATGCAAGACAGCATCATCAAAGGATTTGCAAAGCTGAGTGAATTGAAAGATGCCGAAAAATATCCGGGCTGGCAAAAGCAAATAAGTGTGAGGCATGCACTGGGTTTGCTCAGGCAGCGAAAAGATATAATAAAACTCTTTGAAGATGTGCCGGATGGAGTGGAAACTGATGACGGCAATGCCTTGCTGCAAATGGATGTTGGACTTGTGCATCAGAAGTTGAACCACATGCCTGACGGATATAGAATGAGCATTCAACTACACCTGATAGATGGCATGAGCCATGATGAAATAGGAGATGCGCTTGGCATTGCAGCAAGTACATCGCGCTCGCAATACAGCAGAGGTATTGCCCAACTTAAAAAAGAATTGCTGGCAGAATATGAAAAGCAGATTTGAAGAACAACTTAAGGATGCAATGCTGAACCCGGTAGGGCAACATAGCGCCATGCCAGAACCTTTTCCAGGGCACGAAGAGCGCTTTGAAATGCGCTTGCTGAAAATGTCGGAAGACAAAAAAGTGAGACAACTTCCGCGTTGGCCATGGATGGTGCTTGCAGCAGCATGCATTGCAGGTGTCATCCTATTTATAACAGTGAAAGAGGTAAAGCAGACCAATGAAATGGCCCGCATCACCAAACTCAGCGATGTGTCGCGCGATATGGCCGAGGTAGAAAATTTTTATCACCAGCGACTCAATATTGATTACTCAAAAATGAATACCTCAGATATACGCATACAACGTTTTCTGAGCGACATAAAAAAATTAGAAGAAGAATATGCATCGCTCGAAAAACAGCTTGCGCAGAACTACAACAACGAACGCCTCATCAAAGCAATGATTACAAATTATCAATACAGACTGCGCATCATGGAGCACATGCAGAAGTACATAGAAATTCAAAATGAACATAACAACTCAAACAATGAACAGCCCATTTCTTAAATCAATCACGATCTGCTTTATGCTTTGTGTATCACTCATCGCAACAGCCACAGAGGAGTTTTACAAAGAGACTCGCAAAACCATTAAAGTAAGCAATACTGTGGAGCTTGACTTGGACATAAGCTATGCAGACATCAACATACAGACTTGGGAACAGGCCCAAATGGAGATAGTGGTAAAGCTGAATGTGAATGCAAAAACTCAGCAGCGCGCCAACGAAATATTTGAAAGTATAACTGTAAACATTTCAGAAAGTGAAAGTTTGGTTGGTCTGGATGTGAGCATGGGCAATTACAGTTGCAGCGGGTGGAGTGGCGAATCGTACACTGTTACGGTAGATGTGAAAATGCCGACAGCCGGCATGTTAGATGGCAAAGTTGCCTTTGGCGATGCACATCTGGGTGAAATGCATGGCGCCTGCGAGCTGCGTGTGGAGTACGGTTCACTCAAAGCCTCGTGGCTGAAGGCATCAAACAATGATGTTGAAATTGCATTTGGAGATGCCAACATACAAACAACTGGTGGTGGCGATTTCAGCAATGAATATGGCGAATTAAATATCAAAAAACTTACGGGTAGTGCTGAAATAAAAAGTGCGTTTGGTGATTTAGAAATTGACCTTGTAACCACAGAAGTAAAATCGCTCGATATTCATATTGAATACGGTGATGCTGAGATAGACCTTGCCTCTGATGCTTCCTTTACTTTCGATGTGCGGAGCAGCTATAGCGAGGTGGACTTGCCAGACTCCGCCAAGAATACTACCAATGAAGCTGACTATACAACCAAACATGTAACGGGCACGATAGGCGGTGGTGGCAACAATAAAATAAAAATTGAATGCGATTTCGGGGATGTTGACATTGATGTGCTTTGAAGTTTGCGGCTTCGGAGTTTGGCAGGCTTAGTGAATTTTAAACTTCAACAAATTAGAATTTGCATCTGAATAAGCAAGCAAGTAGCAGATGCAACCACGGTGTTCCCTTTTACCAAGAAGGTCACCAACAAAAAACCCTGAGTCCAATGGATTCAGGGTTTTTGATTCTTTTAAACATTTGTGCTCAATCTCTTCTGCCAAACAAGCGCAGCAAAAACATAAAGAGGTTGATGAACGAGATATACAAGGTGAATGCACCAATGAGCGCGCGTTTGGTATAAGTAGCATCTCCATACTCAAGGCCTGCGGCAATGTTTTTCAAATGCTGCATTTTGTAAGCTATAAGGCCCACCACCAGCAATACACCTATGCCACTCATGATGTAGTCCAATCCGGCACTTTCTATGAAAAAAAAGTTGATTAGCGAAACAACAACGAGTGCCAGAAAGCCTATGCCGCAAATCATACCCAACTTCGTAAGGTCGAGCTTGGTGGTGTAGCCAAGAAATGCAAACAGCGCGAATGTGGCAGCGGTTACAAAAAAGATTGTAAGAATGCTGGCCTCTGTATAAACCATGAAAATGGTGCTAAGGCTCATACCCATGACTATGGCAAATGCGCTGAAAGCTGCCATAAGCACATTGAGCGATGCGCGCTCCATAAGACCACCCATGAAGAGGGTGAAAATGAGGGGTGAAAACATGATGGCATAACCAAAAATGGACATGCCTATACCCGTTTCATTTATCAGCATTGGAAGCCACTCAGCTATATATACTTTGCCCAACAGGTAAGCCAGTAAGCCTGATATGGCAAGGCCAGCACCCATATAGGTAAATACACTTGAAAAGAATTTGCGCTGCACTGCAACGTCTTGTGTGAAGTCCAGAATCTCTGTCTGGCGGCTGTAATTGATTTCGTTCATGACCTTATTTATTGACTTATTGATTTATGAGATTTGTTGAATTTGTAGCTGTCCGCAAACTTAATTGATAGCATCGCCACGGAGTTCTCTGAAGCGTTTGCGTGCATCTACTACATACAAACTTCCCGGAAATTCGATGATTAGTTTCTCGAACAGCTCCATTGCTTTTGCATTGTCATTGAAAATGAATTGTTGCATGTCAGCCAACTTGTATAAAGCATCGTCCGCAGTGATATCGGTAAAGTGAAAATCTAATACTGACTGATACAATGTTTTGGCTTCTTCATACTTAGCTTGTTTCATACACATACCTGCTTTCATCATTTTTATTTCATCAGCAAGTGTGTGCATTGGAAATGCATCGGCAATGGAGTCGAGGGTTGTATTGGCTAATTCGAAATTGTTTTGATATGAAAGCAAATCAGCACGTGCATATTGCTGCATGGGCACCACTGTGGTATCCATGTTGAAATTATCGGTAATAAGCAGAGAAAGGTCAATGGCATCGTTTGAAATGAGCTTGGTAGTGGATGCCTTCAACACATCAAGCTGGCCTTGTGCCCACTCAAAGTCGCCTGTGAAATAACTGATGCGTGCATTGCGAAACTTGGCTTCGCTACCCAGAATGTCTTCTTTAAAATCAAGTTCTACCTGAGAGAAAAGAAGTGATGCGTCCCACACTTCGTTTCTGAAAAGGAGTATATCGCCAAGTTCAAGTTTGCAAACGGCCTGTGTTTTAGTATCTAGGCCAGGTAGATTTGTAGCCTCGCGAAGCAACACAATCGCAGCTTCTGATTTATCAAGATAGAAAGCCTGCACATGCGCAAGCTCCTTCATCATGATGGCCGTTTCGTACTTCTTGCCCACTTGGTTCAATGACGCTTCATACGCTGCTTCCAACTCTTTGTATGCTTCTGTGTTTATCCCGGGTCGCTCTTCAAGTTGTTCCTTCATCACTTGCAGCCGTTCTATTTTGGCAGTTATGTAGTAGTCACCTGCGGGCCCTTTGTCTATGATGTATTGATATGCCCGCAACGCTGTGTCGTAGTCCTTGTTGTTATGCGCAAGCGAAGCCAGATTCACAATACGATAGCCATTCTCACTCAAGCGCTTGTCCAGTCCTGATGCCTGTACAAACGCGGAAGCAAAATCTTTCTTCTGCATGAAATACCAAATGAGCAATTCGGAATACATACTCTCTTCTGGCGACTGCTGGGTGCGCTTCAGAAGTTTGTTCTTCAGCATGGTTTGATTCTCTTCATTTTCTTGCAAATTCAGTGTTCGGTTGAGTGAGTTTTGAACTGTTTGCAGGTATGCAGGTTCCTGCACAACCAAATCCAAATAGGTATCCGTCATTTGCTGATAGTTGCCAAGATTGCCCTGACATTTAGCTATTTCAAAAGTGTACTCATAGCCATCCTTTCCTTCGCTGCGTCCCTTTTCGTAGACTTTCAGCGCATACTCAGGCTCATTTATGTTTTCAAATTCCAGAGCAAGCCTGCCAATATTGGAACGGGTTGGCTCTACCTTTTTGACAGCTTCATCAAATTGCTCTTTGGCTTCTTCGGACATTTCAAATTTCTTGTACAGATCACCCAGACTCAAATAGCCAAAGCCGTCCTTGTTGTTTTCCTTTATCTTTTTCTTCACAAGGCCCTCAGCAGTTTCAAAGTCCTTGAGTGCTACCAAAGTATTTACATAGTTAGTATAGATCCGGTTGGTCTTATTGGTTTTATATAGCTTCTCGTAGTACAGCTTGGCCTGTTCGTACTGGCCTTGCGAATAGTAATATTCAGCCAGATCGATGTCTGTTTGGGCAGCGATTGTTAGCGAGCAACTAACGAAACAAAGAATGGATACAATTCTTAATATTTTCATTTTATATCGGTGGCCGTTTCCTGAATAGCCGGGATACTATCTACCCAAAACTGAATCTTGGGGCTTTGTTCTAAAAAAAATCTTTTTGCTTTGGTCACATTTTCCGGTAACAGCTTACTGGACTTTATCAACTTTCCTGCCTCTTCTGTTTCTCTGCCAATGGCCTTTTTTACATAAGTTTCGTCCATTGGGTTGCCTTGTGCATCATGCGTAGCTTGCTCCATTAATGCCTGTTTCAGGTTTGCCAATTGCTGCAATGTGTATTTAGTTTCCTCCATACCACGTGATATCTCCTCACTGGTTTGTTCCAGTAGTTTGCGTGTGGTTTTGTATCGGCTGGCATGTTGGCCAATATCGGCACGCATCTCGCCAACGAAATTCTTCTGAATATAGTCTAAATGAACCTCAATAGTTTTTCTCATAACATCGAGTGTATCCCTGTCAAGCAACATAAATGCAGCAGATGCAGTGTCTAACCTAACTGACAATGAATCGATAATTCTCAATCGCTCAGATGTGTCAGCATGTTGATCGCATGCAGATAGAAACAATACAATAAAGCCAATTGATGCAAGTGAAAACGCGATAAAACACTTTCGCATAGATGAAAATTTGTGAGGTGCAAGGTAGAAGGGTCGCATAACTGAATTCTTGCCTTTAACTATTATTTCGAACAGAATAGAATCAACATGCTTCCTATCATACTGTCAGAATTGAGCTACTTGCTTGTGTTCAACAAAATCTTGAAAACATAGGGTAAACAATGCCAGCTAAACGAAGTATTTCAATGCACATTTGCCCCATGTCAAAACTCGAAATGAAAGTGCCCTCACCGGGTGAAAGCATCAGCGAAGTAACCATAGCCAACTGGCTGGTGAAAGATGGCGACTATGTTGAAAACGGACAAGTGATTGCTGAAATAGACAGTGACAAAGCCACACTGGAGCTGGCTGCTGAGGCCAGCGGTACCATTACCATAAAAGCTGCGGCAGGTGATACTGTAGCGGTTGGTGCGGTAGCCTGCCTAATAGACACTGCTGCTGCAAAACCTGCAGGTGCTACATCAAAACCGGTGGCAAAAGCCGAGGCGAAAAAGGAAGCGATCTTATCTGATGCAGTCCCTTCCCTGTTGCCCACCAAGTCCTATGCAGCAGGCACACCCTCTCCTTCTGCCGGAAAAATGATGGCCGAGAATGGCGTAAGCGCAGCTCAGGTCAATGGCACGGGTCCGGGCGGTAGAATTACCAAAGGCGATGTGCTATCAGCAGTAGCCAAAGGTTTTGATACAGCTGCTATTCCTCAACACGCAGGCGGAACAAGGGATGTGCGAAGAGAAAAAATGACTTCCCTTCGTAAGAAAATTGCTGAGCGCCTTGTAAGTGTGAAAAACACTACTGCTATGCTCACCACATTCAATGAGGTGAACATGAAACCCATCATGGACCTGCGAGCGAAATACAAAGACACTTTCAAAGAGAGGCATGGCGTGGGCCTTGGCTTTATGAGTTTCTTCACCAAGGCAGTGTGCGAAGCACTCTATCATTTCCCTGCCGTTAACGCTCAAATTGATGGAACTGAAATCAACTTTCATGACTATTGCGACATAGGTGTTGCCGTTTCAAGCCCAAAAGGTTTAATGGTGCCGGTGCTGCGCAATGCAGAGGCAATGGGCCTTGCAGATATTGAAAAAAACATTGGTGATTTGGCAAAAAAAGTGCGCGATGGGAAAATTACAGTGGATGAAATGCAGGGCGGCACATTCACCATCACAAATGGTGGTGTGTTTGGTTCCATGCTCTCCACTCCCATCATCAATCCTCCGCAGAGTGCCATATTGGGGATGCACAACATCGTAGAAAGGCCTGTGGCAGAAAACGGCCAGGTGGTCATCCGACCCATCATGTATGTGGCACTCAGCTACGACCACCGTATCATAGATGGAAAAGAAAGTGTGAGTTTCCTTGTGAAAGTGAAGGACATGCTGGAGCATCCCGAGCGTCTTCTGTTTAGCGGAAAAACAGCCGAAGAAGTTCTGCTTGGTTTGTAACTCCTTATCACTTTTAGTTTGACCCCTAGCCTCCTACTTTAGCCAACTCTTCAGAGCAACCACTTTATGGAACAAACAACCAGTTTATTCGATCAATATTTTCCAATTCTTGTGCTCGCAGGCGTAGCACTTGGATTTGTTGTCACCACTATGGTTGCAACGCATTGGCTAGGCCCAAGGCGTCACACCAAAGTGAAGGATGACACCTTCGAGTGCGGTATAGAAGTGCAAGGAAATGCGCGCACCCCTTTCTCCATCAAGTACTTTTTAGTTGCGATTCTGTTTGTGCTGTTTGATGTGGAAGTCATATTCATGTATCCATGGGCTGTGAACTTCAAAGCGCTTGGAGTTTTTGGACTTATAGAAATGTTCACCTTCATGGGCATGATGGTAATAGGCCTTGTGTACATTATCAAGCGCGGAGCCCTTAACTGGGAGTAAAACAGTTGGCAGTTTGCAATTGGAGCAATTTGCAAACTGTTCAATTTGCAAATTGCAAACTTTCAAAAACATGACAACAGCAGTAGATATAAAACCTGAACA
>JBJXFP010000159.1:0-5977 GCA_046155615.1 Flavobacteriales bacterium
ACAAGGCCTTTTATGTTTTTGATGAGGAGTTTCATTTGGAAGGGCGCAAGTTTAGGACTGTGCTTCGGCTATTGCTGATATTTTGTCAGTATGAGAATCAATTATTTCTCTCATACCTATACAATAAATGTGAAAGAACTACATTGACCTCAATGCAATTTTTAAACCTGTTACCCTTCTACAATATGGCGCCTAAAATTCTTTGTATTGCAGCAGCATCATTTATGGCCCGTGGTAAATGCTATGCCCAAGATTCAATAGTCATTGAATCAGGAATAGTATTTAAGAATAATTCCTTAGGTGTTTTGTTTAATACCCCGATTTTGAATTGGCGTGGATACGAAACATATGGGCCAATTATTTGGCTGCAGTACTCGCGCAAGCGAAGCGAAAAACAACGATTCAATTTTTCAGCGGGCTATTGGCAGGTGAATTTTGATAAGATGTACAGTTGGAGCAGTAATAGCGGTAATAGCACAACTCAGCACTTAGAACAAACGACTTACTATTTTGAAACCAATACAGGTATTTCATTCAGTGAATTCAGCAAGAAAAAGGGTGCAGTGTATAATGCAACTTTGCTCATTGGCTATGAACAGAATCTTGCCCTATCCAGCATGAAAAAACAATCTGCCAATAGTCTGGTCGAAGCTCCATGGCAGGTAGATTATCATTCCATGAAGGAGCTACTCAATGTCGGCCTGGCCTTCAATCTTGGCTATCGATTTGGTATTGGAAATCATATAGAAACTACAGTAAGTACAGCGCCTGTTTTCTTTTATCCCATCCTGCTGAAAGAGGAAATATTTTATGGTGAGAGCCAGCGGTCGCCTGAAAAGATTGAATTCAGATGGAGGCTTTTTCAATTGGGTGCAAACTTTCATTTTTAGTTCGCACATCTTCGCGCCATGTCAAACACCCACGGAACCCTATTCAAACTCACCACCTTCGGAGAATCGCATGGCGCTGCCATTGGCGGTGTCATTGATGGTTGTCCATCGGGCTTATTAGTTGACTTCGACTTTTTGCGCAGCGAACTGCAACGCAGAAAACCCGGGCAAAGTGAAATAACAACTCAACGCAAAGAGGACGATGAAGTAGAAATTCTTTCCGGTGTCTTCGAAGGAAAAACATTGGGAACTCCCATAGGCTTCATCATTCGCAACAAAGACCAAAAGAGCAAAGACTACGAGCAACTGAAAGATGTCTATCGCCCCGGCCACGCTGATTTTGTTTATGAAAAGAAATATGGAATGCGCGACTACCGTGGTGGTGGTCGCAGTTCAGCACGCGAGACTGCTTGCCGGGTTGTGGCGGGTGCATTTGCAAAGATGATTTTGCAAAAGCACAACATTTCCATCACCGCATTTGTGCAAAGTGTGAAAGATGTAGAAGTCACAAGGCACTATTCGCAACTTGATTTTTCGGTGATTGAAAAAAATGCGGTGCGCTGTGCGGATGCTGAAACCGCAAAGCAAATGATTGCAGCAATTGAAAAGGCAAAAGCGGATCGAGACAGCGTTGGTGGCACCATCATTTGTGTTTGCAAAAATGTTCCCGTTGGTTTGGGTGAGCCCATCTACAACAAATTAGATGCTTCACTTGCATCGGCCATGTTAAGTATCAATGCCACCAAGGGATTTGAAATGCTGGATGGATTTGCCAGTACCCGACTTTACGGCAGCGAAAATAATTTGCGTAATGATGGTATTACCGCAGGCATTTCCAATGGTGAAGACGTTGCCTTTCGTGTTGCATTCAAGCCAACATCCACTATTGCGAAAGCACAACAAACCATCAATAGCAAAGGCGATGAAGTGACGCTGGAAGCCACCGGCAGACATGACCCGTGTGTGTTGCCGCGCGCAGTGCCAGTGGTGGAGGCGATGGCTGCGCTGGTGTTGGTGGATTTTTTACAAATGCAATACATGCTGTGATGTTTCCAGTAATATTTTACACATTAGTATAAATAGATAATACTGAAATGGAGAGCGTGCAGATAAATCGGAACGCAATTTGTGTCTTGAGAATTTCCGAAGATCTGGAAAAGCAAATAAGTTGTGATCACATTCCACTAAACATGGAATTACGTGAGAAACTTCATGAAGACCTCCGAGTTCTTGAAAAAGAGGCGTCTACCTTTGCAGAATTCCATTCCATTATTAAAGACAATGAAAACCTGAATCGCCTTTATAGAATTCAGTTAGATTATTGTATTGATTTGGATAAACCGTATCAAACATTGCCTATTCTTTCGGCATTGCATTCAACATCTCAACCCACAGAACCTCGGAATCTAGATTGGAAATGGAAGGACCGGTTGTTCGTTGAACTAACGGAACGTATAATTCCATATCTATTGAGTTGCGCGTACAAGGAATGTGAATCCAATATCTCAATACTGGCTTATTCTCATAGAAGAATTGGATGGAATTCGCCAAAAATTTTATTACAGAGGCACTTCGGGTTCGAAATAAAATCAAATTTCGGTTTTGGTACTTCAAGCTATTTCTTCACAAAAATATTCTATAAGGAATACCCGATAACTCCTTATTCTGAATGGATAGACTATCGATTCGCTAAAATTTCGGAGATAATTCGATATTCAAAAAGACATGAACTTTTGGACGAAAGTTGGGGAGAGGCGATGCAATACATTGCTGAAGCATACAATTTGCTGATTGAGAATGAAAATCTTTTCGTTGAGAAATACATACTTGTAGAATGCGAAAAGATGATTCAAGGACTTGAAGATTTGCTTAAGCATCAAAAAATGGGGCTTGTTAAGGAAGTTATCATTGAGCCACGTACAATGTCTTTTGAATTTGGCATCTCTGAAATGAAGGGAGAAAAAATTTCTGGCGCGTTAGATTTTATTCAGAGAATAAGCGAATTCACAACGATTGTAACATCAAACAACTTTGTAGATCGAATTATTCAATGCAATAGAAAAGTTTTGCCAGAGCTAGTCCAAGAGTTAGATAGAATCAATATTGAAATTGATAAAATTGAAATCGAACGAATTGGTTTTTACTCTGAATTCGAAAAGGTGAATAATGAAAGTAAAGTCTACAATTCATACAGAAGTGTCCTCTGCAAATCAATTGCAACCTCAAAAAATTGCAATGTCAGAGAAATAGATACTGAAGAGCTGGATGAGCAGTTCAACATTCTTTATCCGGAATACAAGACTTTCCGTTCAAATGCAATGGTGGTTTGGAAGAAGTTTTATGGACTCACTAGCCGCAAACGACTTTGCGAGTCAACTTTTCTAAATATCTCAAATCACATTAATAAAATCAATTCCTTTTTCAATAGTCCATAAGCTTTACGCTTTGTAATAATGGTTAAAGTCACTGATGTACTCTTAACAAAATTGGACTCAACTTTATTGCTACCTCAATCCTGTCAAAAACTATTTCCCACTCTCTGCCTTTAGTACCAATACCTCCGTTCATTTGCCCTTCATTCACATTCCATAATTTCTAATGAAAAAATTCCTCAAATGGACAGGCATCACCATCGGTGTTTTGTTTCTGTTGTTGCTCATCGCTCCATTTCTCTTCAAAGACAAAATAGAAGCAGCCATCAAGCAAGCGGCCAATGACAACCTAAACGCTCAAGTGGACTGGAGTGATGTGAGCCTTTCGCTGATTCGCAATTTTCCAAACCTGCGCATTGCCGTGAGCGACCTCAGTGTGAAGAATACCGTAGCACCTTTTGATAGCTTACAATTGGCCAAAATCGGGAGCCTCGAAGCGGTGGTGGACATCAAAAGTTTGTTTGGCGATGAGATTCAAATCAAACGCATCGGCATCATCAATCCTGTCTTCGATGTGCGCGTGACCAAAGAAGGACTTGCCAATTACGATATAGCCAAGCCAGATACTGTGCCTGCTGAAACACCTGCCGTGCCTGAAGAAGCCAGCGCATTCAAAATGAAGTTGAAAGAATACTTCATTGAAAATGGTACTGTCAACTACGATGATCAGACCATGCCCATGGTGATGAAATTCGAAGGACTGAACCACAGCGGATCAGGAGATTTTACTCAAGACATTTTCAAATTGGTAACTGAAACCACAGCCGACAAAGCGACCTTCTGGTTCGATGGTGTTACATATCTGAACGAAGTAAAAACCAATCTGCAAGCGGATATCGAGATGGACATGAAGAATTCGAAGTACACCCTTGCGGGGAATGTCATCAAGCTGAACGAACTTGAATTGGGCGCACAAGGCTGGGTGGCTATGCCGGGCGAAGACATTGACATGGACATTTCATTCAAAGCATTGAAGAATGATTTCAAGCAATTCTTGAGTATGGTACCGATGGAATTCGCGAAAGATGTGAGTGGTGTTGATGCCAGTGGAAATCTCGCACTCGATGGTTATGTGCGTGGCAAATACAACGATGCAAGTATGCCGGGCATTGGTCTGAATTTGTTGGTAGAAAATGCGCGTTTCAAATATCCTGATTTACCAAAAAGCGTAGAGAACATCAATATCAAAACAGCCATTGTTGCTGATATGAATGTGATGGACAACACAACAGTTGATGTAGAAAAATTCCATTTGGAAATGGCCGAAAATCCTGTGGACATGACATTGAAACTACGCACACCTGAAAGTGATCCTTTCATAGATTTCATGTGCAAGGCTTTTGTGAATCTGGATAATGTGAAGGAGTTCATTCCATTGGAAAAAGGCGATGACGTACACGGACAAATCAATGCTGACCTTGCAGTGAAAGGCAACTACAGCACTGTTGAAAGTGGCAACTACGAAGGCTTTGATGCGCACGGGATGATTGACATCAAAAACGTTTTATTCAAGAGTGATTCCATGCCCTATGATTTGAATGTCAACACAGCCACTTTCAATTTCTCTCCTGCTTTTGTTGACCTGCAAAACTTCAATGCCAAAATTGGAAGGAGCGATGTGCAGGCTGCTGGAAAAATCACCAACTACTTAGCCTATGCACTGCGTGATTCGCTACTGGTTGGCAACTTCAACGTCAGCAGTTCACTGATGGATTTGAATGAATTTATGACCGAAGATGCAGCAACAAGCACCACCACAACTGCCAGCACAGAATCTGCACCAGCAGCAGAAAGCAGCACTATGAGTGCCATAGAACTACCGGGCAACATTGACTTCAACCTTGATGCTTCGTTTGCCAAAATGATTTATGATGTGAATGAAATCACGAATGTGAAAGGTGGCATTACTCTCAGAAACAAAACAGCAACACTGCGCAATCTCGCCATGAATGTGCTGGAAGGAACGGTGATTATGAGCGGTAATTATTACGCACAAGACTTAAGCAAGCCGAAGATGGACATGGTGTTTGACATCAAAGACATGGACATCAACAAAGCAGCAAATCAATTCAACACAATTGATAAGATGGCGCCTATTGCAAAGGCTTGCAACGGAAGATTCACCACAAAATTTGGAATGAAATGCGACCTTACACAAGAGATGATGCCCATCAACAACACCGTGAATGGCAGTGGTGGACTGAGTACAAAAAATGTAACGCTCAAGGATTTTGCTCCACTTGTAAAACTCGCAGACAAAATCAATCTTGAAAAACTGAAGCAACCACAGACCATCACGGATATAAATGTTTCTTTCAAAATTGTAGATGGTGTAGTGAATGTGGATCCGTTCACGGTTAAAATGATTGATGGTATTCCAATGAAAGTTTCGGGCTATACCACACTGGATCAGGACATCAACTACAACGTGGACATGGATGTTCCCTTTGACAAATTTCCAAGTGGTGCAGTGAATCAGGCGAACACATGGATAGGCGAACTGAACAAAAAATTGGGCAGCAACCTGAGTGTAGGCAGCAAGGTGAATGTGATAGCATTGATCACCGGAACGGTAACCGATCCGAAAGTGGGTGTGACAAGCAAAGCGCTTGGTGCTGATGCAGTGGCTGGCCTGAAGGAGCAGGCAGTAGAAGC
>JBJXFP010000196.1:0-3592 GCA_046155615.1 Flavobacteriales bacterium
CAGCAGTGCCTGCGGGTTCTTGTGTGGTCACAGGAGAGTTTGCCTCACCACTTGTGATAACTGGCTCCGAGACTGAAGACATTGTAGTCATCATTTCGCTCTCTACCAACCGCAGTTTTGAATGGACGGAAGTAAACATGGACGGATTCTACGAACCATCGGCTGGTGAGGCTGTGGTAGATATGGGTGTAAGAGGGCTGATACCGATAGTGGAGTGATTGTTTATTCCAATATCAACCGGGCATGTGCCACAGGTGAGCCGCGTTCATTGCTCACCACTACTATGTAAACACCGGGCAAAAGACCTGCGCATTCCACCTGAGTCTTTTCCTTGATTGTACCATTCAAACAAATTTTTCCTGTGATGTCTTTCAATTGATAGCTCATACCGTTGAGTGATGCGTTTGAAGTAATCAAGAACGATTCGTTTGCAGGATTAGGGGAAATGGAAAGTGCTGCATTGAGGTAAAGAGATTCTGAAATATGGGTGAAGTAAACCGGCTGTGATGATGCAGAGCATCCGTCAGCATAGGTTAGTTTCACATAATAGCTGCCGGTTTGGACAGCAATCAAATTGATTCCATTCTCACCCGCCAAAGCCATATCATTCCAATACCATTGATAAGTAACATCGCCAACCACCTGTGTGCTCAATTCATCATCAGACAACACTACAATAGGCTCTGGCAAATCTGCACACTGCCAAAACGAAGTGGTTGCAGTGTTAGTCACCACAGCCTCGTTAAAGTCGAAGTAGATTGAACAATTGTTGGTAATGGTATCGTTGATGGTGAGTCCTTCTGTGGTATTTATCCTGAAATGAATGAAGCCGTGACTTTCAGGCTCGTTCGATGCGCTGTCTGGCAGATTGATTTCAGAAAAAAGCCATTCCAACTCGTTGTTGTCAAGAAAGTGCATTTCACAATCATGGCTGGTGTTGAGCAATTGAATAGAGTTGATGTCAAGTTGTGGTTCTAAAAAATCTGTAATTCGAACCGTTTGCGCAGGCGCAGTTCCTGTGTTCTGAAAACGGATGGTGTATTCCAATTCCACAGCATCACCATTTTCTATTTCAGTAGATGGTACTGTTGCACAGTTCACCGTTTTGTCGTTGGGATCGAAGCTGCCTACCACGGTTTCGTTTAGCAAGTATGAATTGTCAATTGTGTAATCATCATCAATACCTGCATCGGTAAAATCGCACGTTGCAATGGCGTAGTAGAGTGTGCCTAATTCTACTTCAGCGCCAACATGTATGTTTACCTGAAAAGTGATGCAATGGAACGGCTGCAGGTCAGTTGCTGTCCAAGTAATGGTGCTACCACTTACTACACCTCCATTGCTGTTCACCACATTTGTGCCGGGCATATTGCTTATGTCGAGCATGGCAGTGATGTCTTCGGCTTGTGGGCCATAGTTGCATACATGCACATTGTATATGCTATTGAAACCTACGGTTGGGGGTGTTGTTGAATTCACGGTAACCGATAGGTTGTGCAAGTCAGCCTCCGTAGGATGGATAAAAATATTTTTGTAATAGCTCGCAGTCTCATTTGTGGTTGTAATACTTTCATAAGATGACTCAAACCCAAATGGGACCTGCGCATGTAATGTAGTGGTAAAGGCACCAGGCAGGTAAGCACTATAATCACCATCGTAATCTGACTGTGCAACTGCATTGTTCAATTGATTGAACACTTTGGTATAAGGCACATCAACATCACCCATATTGAGAATTCCGTTGCTATCAAGGTCGCCTACCACTGTGCCATGCACAGTGCTAAAACCACATGTTTCAGCTACTTCATCTATGCTGTTGCAACCTGTATTATTAAAATCAATAGCGACATGCTCAGGAAAGTTTGCAATGAGATTGCAGATTGCTTCTACATCACACGTGGTAAGTTCACTATTAGAATCAATATCCAGAATGCCGCTAATGCTCACAATATGATCGAGTGCAGAGATGTCATCCAGAGGACCGTTATTGGTGATCCAAAGTCCATCTTCGATATACTGCAATGATTCCAAACCGTTCAAAGACTCTAGATTTGGATTGTGACCAATCTTATGAAAGCCTGGACCCAATGTTGTAAGACTATCTAAGCCGCTGCAATCATCCAGGTTGTTCAAATACGTGAGCCGCATCTCGCCATAGACCGCCTCGAGGCCTAGTAGAGGCATGAAGTTGGTAATATCTGCATCAGCAATTCGCAGCAAATCCAATTCAGTAACCTCACCCATGTTGGGCAAATCCATGAGGTTATAGCAGCCCTCTATTTCCAACGAGGATGCGAATTGAAGACTATTGAAATCGGGAAGCACAGTTACGTTGAGTCCATAGAATCGAATTGCGCCAACTGTGTGAAGGTTTTCAAATCCGTGAAGTTCAGTCAATCCACTTACATTCCAAAAGTCGATTGTAGAAACCGTTTCCAAGTTGTTGAACACATCTAAGATTGGTGGAACATTACTATTGAATAAGTCAATAACCCCAGAGTAGTGCACGATTTGATTAGTCAATTCAATAGCTCCAACACAAGAAAAAAATTCGGATAAATCAACAAAACTCACAGTGGTGAGCGATTCAAGTGCTGTAAAGTCCGGACTGGTAAGTAACTCAATAATGCCAATTGATTGCAGGTTTTCCAAACCAATGAAGTGAGTGTGGTAGCCAGAAAAGTAACCGTTGATTTCAAGAATGTTTACTAGCCCGTAGAAGTTATCTGGATCGAAATTCACGAATACATATCCATTGATGCAATCCACATCAGGATAGTCTATGATGAACTGGTCTATCTGTTCTTGATTGTCGAAATTCAAATTGCCTTCATAACAATTCTGGGTAAAAATCTCTTGAACTGAAAGCAAACAAATCAATGAAGTGAGAAATGTTTTCATGCAAAGTGGTTATTTAAGGTTGAAGCAAAAATCTATCACCACAAAAGACGGCATTATTCTCAAACAGCAGCCAACACTTTACCGCTGCACTCACCAAACCCCACACGCACGCCATCCTTCTGTGCATAGCCACGCATAACAACGGTGTCGTTGTCATTGATGAAGGTGCGTGTACTTCCATCTTTCATGGCCACAGGTTTTGTACCCTTCCAGGCTATTTCCAACATGCTGCCATAGCTGCCTTCGGTGGGGCCGCTTATGGTGCCACTGGCCAGCATATCGCCACAGCGGATGTTGCAACCACCAACAGTGTGATGCGCCAACTGCTGTGTCATGTTCCAATACATGTGCTTGTAGTTACTGTTACTCACCACAGTTTCTTCTGCATTCTCAGGCTTTATAGCTACCTGTAGGTTGATGTCTATGTTGTGATCGCCTTCAAACATGAGGTATGGAAGTACTTCAGGTTCTTGCTTAGCACCGTTGGTACGAAATGGTTCCAACGCATCGAGTGTCACAAGCCAGGGCGACACGGTGCTGGCAAAATTCTTAGCGAGAAATGGTCCGAGTGGCACATACTCCCAGCGCTGAATGTCGCGCGCACTCCAATCGTTGAAGAGGAGAAATCCAAAAATGTATTCTTCCGCTTCGGCTGTGCTGATGCGCTGTCCAAGTGGTTTGCCATCGAAGG
>JBJXFP010000206.1:0-13620 GCA_046155615.1 Flavobacteriales bacterium
TTGAAATAGACAAAGCGCAATTGATGCGCACCTTGCAGCAACCTCGTGCTGCGCGCCACATCTACGCCCACTTAGACGATTGTGAATTGGACAGTGCAGAGCAAAACATACTCAACTATTGGCTACAGCAAGTGGACATAGAACTGAGTGTGATGAATCAATACATGAATGGAGTTTCGCCCGACAGCATCGTGTATGAAGTGGACACCACAAGCTATCCGCAGCCCGAACCCGCAGCCATCAGCGATTTGTATTTCGGTGTGTGGATCAACTCGCCCACCGCATTCACCTTTGTGAATTGCGGCAGCAATGCCAGCTACCGGAATGTGCTTTTGCACAACAACGATCTGGTGGTGTATCCCAATCCATCGCACGGCATATTCAACATTGGAGTGAAGGAAAAGGGCAACTATCAATTGACAGTGTTGGATGCGACAGGCCGTACAGTACACTCTTCAAACCTTGTATTCGAAGATGACACGAACCGTTTGCTGGATCTAAGTGGTAAGCTATCAGCAGGCCACTACCTGCTGGTGTTGGAGAATGGTGTGGGCATGATGATGAGGCAAGTGGTGTTGGAGTAGGACCAAGTTCAAAAAATTAAAGAAGCCTGTTATCAATACGAAGTGATGACAGGCTTTTTTCAATTGCAGACATTCACATCGATATATGCAGAATAGGATTTTGCGACCAAGTGTATTCGCCTCATAGGTGGAGAACCAAACCTCAAACCATGTATGTTTGGCCTGAACGTTTTCAAAACCATCAAATTCAAAAAAATATTTACCTATGTCAGAATCAAAAGCAAGTTCAGCAAAACACCCGAAAGGACTGTGGATACTCTTCGGCACCGAAATGTGGGAGCGCTTTGGCTACTACCTCATGCTCGGCATTTTTTCCTTATACATGATAGATGGATGGAATAATGGTGGCATGGGCTTCACCTCAGCCAAGAAGTCTGATATCTATGGCACATACCTTGGGCTGGTTTACCTCACACCTTTTATCGGAGGCCTTATTGCAGACAGGTTGTTAGGTTATCGAAGGTCCATTATCATGGGCGGATTGATGATGGCTGCTGGATATTTCTGCCTGTCTATTCACAGCAACACCACGTTTTATGTGGCACTGTTGCTCATCATTCTGGGCAATGGTTTTTTCAAGCCGAATATCTCTACCATGGTAGGTAATTTGTACAGCAGTGATGAGCTGAAAGATAAAAAGGACAGCGCATACAATTACTTCTATATGGGTATCAACATTGGTGCATTTTTCTGCAATTTCGTAGCATCTTACATGCGCATCAACTGGGGCTGGGGTCATGCATTTGCTGCTGCCGGTGTAGGTATGTTGATTGGTGTTGTCATCTTCATGGCCGGCACCAAACACATCAAACATGTGGATGTGATAAAACCGTTGAAGAAAGGCGACATGCCAACGCTGCAAATACTTGGAATGACAGTGTTGCCCATGTTTGTATTTGGGGTGTTGGGTTATCTCATTCCCGGCAATCTGTTGGGTACTGATACCAATGATGCATTCATTTTTGGTTGTCTTCCGGTTATCGGATTTTTCATTTATCTCGCATTCACAGCCGAGGCAAAAGAGAGCAGAGCAATCAAAGCACTGCTTGCCGTATTCACATGTGTCATTTTGTTCTTTGCCATATTCCATCAGAATGGTGATGCGCTAACCGTGTGGGCAGAGGACCACACGGATAGGAAGATGAGTGACGGTGTGGCGAGTGTTATCACGCCACAGGTGGTTGTGAACAATGAAACGGTGTCAGCAGATGATGCAACATTCAGTGCGAAGATTGAAGAAATGCGCACCACCGAAAAGGCAATGCCTGATGTAAGTAAGGAAGAGATAAAAGCCAAAGGCGAATTCGGAAAGGAAATAGATCAATTAGAAAAGTCGAGAAAATATTTTGTGACTCTGCCTGCAGATCAAGTACCCGCGAATGGAAGCAGCCTGAAGCTATATTCAACTGAACTTTATCAGTCAGTTAATCCACTTTGGGTAATAGTGCTGACACCCGTTCTCGTGGCACTTTTCGGCCTGATGCGCAAGCGAGGCAAAGAACCAAGCACGCCAACCAAGATTGCAATAGGTCTCATCATTACTGCACTATCAGCATTGGTGATGGTGGGTGCTGTGATGGCAACCAACGACCTTTCGGGCAAGGCCAGCGCATGGTGGCTCATTGCATCTTATGGTGTTATCACCATTGGTGAGTTGTGCCTGTCACCTATGGGCCTTTCACTTGTGTCCAAGCTTTCACCACCGCGCATCACTGCATTGATGATGGGCGGATTTTTCCTTGCCATTTCAGTTGGGAATAAGTTGAGCGGTATGCTCAGCAGCCTTTGGGAAAAATTCGAACAAAAGGAAAATTATTTCTACCTCAACTTCGGCCTTGTGCTTGCAGCAGGTATTCTACTCTTCCTGATGCTGAAGTGGCTCAACAGTGTGATGAGGGAGAACAAAGTGAGTTAAGCAGAGTCGTATTTCATTTTTTCAGAATATCATTGCCAAGGCGCACAGCCTTGGCAATTTTTTTTATTCAAACAGAAAACAACTCCAACAACACATGAGTGAACTGACTTTAGAATCCATTCAAAATTTCAAAGGGAAATACCCCAAACAACTTTGGTATTTGTTCTTAGCAGAAATGTGGGAGCGCTTTTGCTTCTATGGCATGCGCGGGGTGCTTACCGTATTCATGGTAGAGCAACTGATGATGACAGATGCAGATGCTAACCTTAAATATGGAGCCATTCAAGCATTTGTTTATGCAATGACATTTGTCGGAGGCTTGTTTGCAGATAAAATTCTAGGCTTTCGCAAGTCTATTTTCTGGGGTGGCTTGCTAATGATTGTTGGCAGCTTCACCATTGCAGCAGCACCGCAAGATTTGTTTTATATAGGCACCAGTATCTCCATAGTAGGTACCGGTTTTTTCAAACCAAATATTTCGGGCGTTGTTGGATTACTCTACAGGGATGGAGATAACCGCAGAGATGCAGGATTTGGTTTGTTCTATTCTGGCATCAACATAGGAGCATTTTTAGGTGGAATACTTTGCTTCGGTGTGGGCGATGCATATGGTTGGCATTGGGCTTTCATACTTGCCGGTGTTGCGATGATGCTTGGATTGGTAGTGTTCGGACTCACTAAAAATTCGCTCGGGCCATTGGGCTTTTCTCCACTTCTGAAAGAGGGACAAATCAAATCAAACAAAGCATTTACAGCTGAAGTACTGGTTTACATCGGCTCTCTGATTAGCATCCCTCTCATACTGATGATGGTATCCAATACCGACTATACAGATATATTCATGTATATCGTGGGGCCGGTTGCGCTATTGTACATCGTTTTTGAAATGACAAGATGTACTTGGGATGAAGTAAAGAAGCTGTTGGCAGCTATGATTTTTATTTTGTTCTCAGTTTTATTTTGGGCCTTCTTTGAGCAAAGCGGAGGATCGCTTGCACTCTTTGCTCGCAATCATTTGAATGACTCCTTGCTTGGGTTGACCATAGATCCCAACTTCGTAAACAACTCATCCAATTCTCTCTTTGTTATTTTATTATCACCCTTGCTCGGCTTGCTCTGGTTGTGGCTTAGTCCTCGGAAGGCAGAACCAAATACAGTTGTAAAATTTGGTTTGGGCTTTCTTTTTCTTGGGTTGGCATTCTATATTTTCTTCTATGATAAAAACTTTGTTTTGGCAACGAATATGGAGGGTCTTGAGAGCATCACATCCCTTGGCATATTCACAGTCGCTTATCTGGTTATCACTATTGGTGAATTGTGTCTTTCACCCATTGGACTTTCTATTATGACTAAACTTTCGCCTAAGCGGATGTTTGGAATAATGATGGGTATGTGGTTTTTGGCAAGTGCTTATGGTCAATATCTGGCGGGCCTTTTGGGAGCAGACATGGCCTCAACTGGCAGGTACAAAGTGAGTAAAGTGATGGAACCAGATTTTACGTCAAGCACTGAATCGCTCATATGGTCAGATACTTCAAAGGTGATAGTCAATTATAGCATGGTAAATGTTTTTTATCAGTCACAGGAATCAGATACAACAAAGGCAGTTTGGCAGAAGGCCGATGTGTCTGAAACCAGTTTTATGAAATTGAACTCAAAAGGTGACACCATCAGTTGGGCGCATGCCAATTTGGTTAACGATGGCAATGAGGCTGTTCAGGTGCCACAGGCCATTAAGCAACGCAATGATGTAAAGTTGAAAATTGAGCCTGTTGCTAATGAAAAGTTGGAAGCTTACACTAACGGCTATAAACAACTTGCACTTTATGCGATGATTTGTGGAGCTATCCTCATTCTTATATCCCCTTTAGTAAGAAAGCTGATGGGAGAAGTCAAATAATAAAATTCAGTATAACTATGAGACAAACCATTTTGATCACTTTGTTGCTGACGGCAATGATTGCCTGCAAAGACAAAAAATCAACCACACAAGAAACCACTACTCAGGAGGCAGAAACAAAACCCAGCACCATGAAAGGCGATGATAAAAAGCCGTTGGAATACCTCAGCGAGGTTACATGGTTCTCGTTGCCCGAAGTATTGGAAATGCAGAAAGCCACACCCAAACCCATCATGATAGATGTATATACAGAATGGTGCGGGCCGTGTAAAGCTTTGTCAAAAAACACCTTTGGTGATGTGCGTGTTGCAAAATATCTGAACGAAAATTTCTATTGTGTAAAGTTTGATGCAGAGTGTGGAGACACGCTGAAATATGGAGGCAACACCTACACCAATCCTGAATTCAAAGCGGGCGTAGCAGGTAGAAAACCTGCGCATCAGTTCACGCGTTTCCTTGGCGTGAGTGGTTATCCCACATTGTATTTCATGGATAAGGATGCAAAATCAATTGGCCCTGTGGTGGGCTACAAAACACCCGCACAAATTGAAATATTTCTGCACTACTTCGCAGAAGAGAAACACAAGACCATACTAACACCCGAACAATGGGCAGAGTATGAGAAGGGGTTTGTGGTGACGTGGAATTGAAAACTAGTTCAAAGTATCATGCACCATGTACTAAGATTTTATTGATGGACTCAAACCGCCTTTACATCATTGTACTTAATACTTAGTACCAGAATCATATCATGAAATCCCTCATCACAGGTGGCGCTGGCTTTATTGGTTCGCATATCACGCGCGAATTGATTGCACTTGGTCACGAGGTAGTTGTGCTCGATGATTTGAGCGGTGGCTTCTCTGAAAACATTCCAAACGAAGCAGAGTTTGTGAATGGCAGCATCAATGAAGTGGCGCTTCTCCAATCGCTCTTTTCTAAACACAAATTCGATTATGTATATCATTTAGCTGCATACGCTGCTGAAGGTCTCAGTCATTTCATCCGCAGGTACAACTACGAAACAAATCTGATAGGAAGCATCAACCTCATCAATGAAAGTGTGAAGCACAAAGTGAAATGTTTTGTGTTTACTTCATCCATTGCAGTGTATGGCAAAGGTCAGTTGCCAATGCGCGAAGACATGATACCAATGCCAGAAGATCCGTACGGTATTTCGAAGTATGCAGTGGAGCTTGACCTGAAAGCTGCGCATGAAATGTTTGGACTGAACTACATCATTTTCCGTCCGCACAATGTGTATGGCGAATACCAAAACCTTGGCGACAAATACCGCAATGTGGTAGGCATCTTCATCAATCAATTGATGCAAGACAAACCACTCACCATCTTCGGGGATGGGCATCAGACAAGGGCTTTCAGTTACGTAGGTGATATGGCACATCACATGGCTAACAGTGTGAACATGCCCACTGCATATAACCAAATCTTCAACATTGGTGCAGACAAAGACTATACAGTGAATGAATTGGCTGAGACCATTTGCAAGGTGATGAGCAAACCCATGCAGATAGAGTACTTGGAAGTGCGCAATGAAGTGGTGCATGCATATTCTGATCATACCAAAGCACATAGCGAGTTTGGAAATGAAAGAATCACATCGTTGGAAGAAGGGTTGAAACGCATGGTGGAGTGGGCGAGGGGCGCAGGTATTCGTTCATCATCAAAGTTTGAAAATATTGAGATAGCAGAGAAACTGCCACCATCATGGGTTTAAGTAGAGCTCCAAAAGGGAACACTGATATAACGGATTAGACTGATCAACACGGATCAAAATCAGTGAAAATCTTTTCAATCCCTCCAATCCGCGTTCTATAAAAGCATGTTTACACCATACACACATACTCCAAAGCGCATTTTGAAGTCAGGCCAGATTTCAATCGCTTCTTTCATAGGTGATGAGACCAATGCGGATAGAAAAACTATTGCTTCTTTTGGAGAAGAGTGGAAAGCCTTTCATCAATTCAGCGAAGATGATTTGAAGCAAGCTGGCAATGAGTACTTCGATATTGTAACCGATGAGATGCTCAACCAAAACACTACCGTGTTAGATGTCGGTTGCGGCAGTGGTCGCTGGAGTTATTTCATAGCAGACAAAGTGAAGAACATCGAAGCTATCGATCCAAGTGATGCGGTTTATTCAGCAGCTCAATTGCTTGCATCCAAAAGGAATGTCCGCGTTACACATGCTTCTACCGATACCATTCCATTTGACAACAACAGTTTTGATTTTGTGCTTTGTCTCGGTGTGCTGCATCACATTCCTGATACACAAAAGGCGTTGAGTGATGCAGTGTCTAAGCTCAAAACAGGAGGCTATGCTTTGCTCTACTTCTACTACAACCTTGAAAATAGAAGTGCGCTTTATCGTGCTTTGTTTGCTGTGGTTGACTTGAACCGCAGAGTCATCAGCAGAATGCCAAATGCATTGAAACGTTTTTGTTGTGATGCAATAGCATTGGTTGTATACATGCCATTGGTTGCAATTGCAAGATGTATGAAATCAATTGCACCCAAAAGCAATGAATGGCAAAAGATTCCATTGAGTTATTACTGCAACAAAAGTTTTCACATCATGCGCAATGATGCATTAGACAGATTCGGAACACCTCTTGAAAAAAGATTTTCACGTCAGCAGATTGAGGCAATGATGAAAGAGGCAGGATTGGATGAAATTGTGTTTTCTGATATGCAGCCCTATTGGCATTGTGCGGGGAGGAAATCAACTTAACCCCTCAACCCCAAACTACACCGGTACCTGTCTTCCTGATAAGTCAGGTAAAGCGAACTCATTCTATCAGCGCAGGTAGCAAGACCTATCTCCTTGCCCCATGCGATAAGGCCTTTGGGATAATTCACACCTTTGGTCATGGCAGTATCTAAATCCTCCGCACTCGCAATGTTTAGGTGAAGAGCTTCGTATGCTTCGTTGATGAGCATCGCAAGTATTCGTTTACCAATATCATCGCGCAATTGTGTGTCGTTAGACGGAGATGGAATCACCGCACCTTCTGCATAGTTGTAAAAACCTCTTCCTGACTTCTTACCATACCAACCGGCTTCCACATTTCTCTTCTGTGTAATGCTGGGCTTGTATCGAGGGTCGAAGTAGAAGGCTGTGAAGGCACTTTCTGTTACTGCATAATTCACATCGTTTCCAATCAAATCCATGAGTTCGAAGGGGCCCATCTTGAAACCAAGGTCGCGCATGGCGGCATCGATGGTGGCAAAGTCAGCATAACCTTCTTCGTAGATGCGCAATGCCTCACCATAGAATGGTCTCGCCACACGGTTTACTATGAAGCCGGGTGTGTCTTTCGCTATCACCGGCACCTTTTTCCATTCTGTCATCAGTGTTTTTATCGCTTCAGAAAGTGCAATATCAGTTTGCAATGCAGGAATAATTTCTACTAACGGCATGACCGGTGCCGGATTGAAAAAATGAATACCGATGACACGTTCAGGCTTCTTGCAAGCCGCTGCTATGGCAGTGATGGAGAGCGATGATGTATTGCTTGCCAACACACAATCATCATTCACGATGGTTTCTACTTCAGAAAAAACCTTCTTCTTCACATCCAGATTTTCAACTATTGCTTCTATTACCAATTTGCAATCGGACAGCACTGCATGTGACGTATTGTAGCTGATACAATCGTCTATGCCACCAGCTTCTGCTTTAGTCATTTTGCCTTTCTCTACCAATTTGCCAAGTGTAGAAGCCAGATTTTGTTTGCTCTTTTGCAATGCAGTTTCCTGCATATCAGTAACTATTACATGATGACCACTTTGTGCTGCCACTTGTGCTATTCCACTACCCATGGCACCTGCTCCTACAATTCCAATGGTTCCTGTTTTCATCTTTTATTTGGAAAGAAAAATTTGTGAGGCGAAATTGAGTTACATGCCTTGCATTTTGCCTATCAAGTTATCAAAATGATGATACGTTCTCTATTTCTTATGCTACACCTGGCTGCTGCATTTTTTGCGTCAGCGCAAAATCCCATGCAGTACGTAAGGGCAGGTGATGCAGCAGCGGAAGAAGGAAAATGGGACGAGGCCTTTTCATACTACCAGCAAGGCTACGAGTTGGACACTACGTCATTCGAAATGCTGGTGAAATATGCTGATGCCGCCCGCATGGTTAAGTATTACGCAGTAGCCGAAAGACTTTATGCAAAAGCCTTCGACAAGGATGCGGGCAAGTTGAATCCGGACGGACTTTACTACTTAGCATGGATGCAGAAGTACAACGGCCGCTATGAAGATGCGCAGCGCAACTTCAAAAAGTACCTGAAGAAATTTAAAAACAAAGGCAGCAAAGACTTGTTAGATCGTGCTGAGCAGGAAGCGAAGAGTGCACTGTGGGCATTGAATTACAAAGTGCCTGCTGATGTGAAGCAGGCTTTTCCCACGGGCGAAAACATCAACACCGATGGGTCTGAGGTGAACTTGATTGAAAAAGATTTTAAGTATTACGTGGCATCGAGAAATGAAGTTGAAGGCGGGAAATGGAAGATGTACTGCGCAGACTCTTCGCTTAGCAGCGCTCACCCAATGAATATTGAGAGCATAAACGAAACAGCAGAGGTTGGCAGCTACAGCTTCTTCAATCAGACTGTTTATTTCTCTGTGCGGGATAGCGATGTGACCAAAATTTACCGTGGCAACTGGCATACAGAGGAGATATTCGAGGTGGAAGAAGTGAAAGAACTGAACACCGAAGGCACGATGAATACCATGCCCGTGATGACGCAAATAGGCGAGGACATGTACTTCATCTTCGCAAGTGATCGCGAGGGAGGAGAAGGAGGTATGGACCTGTGGATGGCCACCTTCGATGGTAGCAATGCCAGCAAACCCATGAACATGGGCCGCGTTATCAATACACCCGGTGATGAACTGACGCCCTCCTTCGCTGAGGGTAAGTTTTACTTCAGCAGCGATTGGCACGAGGGGTTTGGTGGGCTTGATATTTTCTCTTGCACTTACGACAACGCTGTGTTCTCGAAGCCGGTGAACATCGGGCCGCCATATAACAGCAGTGCGAATGATTTCTATTACGCATTAAATCACACGGGCGATAAAGCTTACCTCAGCAGCAATCGAGAGGGCAACAACAATGAAGAGAACCAGACGTGCTGCAATGATGTGTATGAAGTACTGCTGAAGAAAGATGAGCCAACTGAAACTGAGCAAGATCCCGGCAAACTGAAGCTGATGGATTTGATGGCCACTATTCCCGTGGTGCTCTACTTCCACAATGATGAGCCAAATCCCGATGTGTGGGATACTACTACCACACTTACCTATATGCAGGCTTACGATTCTTACATGAATCTTGTGCCAACATATCTGAAAGAGAATACCAAAGGACTGAGCGCTGAGAAGAAGGAAGAAGCAGAACAAATCACTGGAGACTTCTTCGATTTGAAAGTGAAGAAAGGAGTGGATGATTTGAATCTCTTTGCTGATGCGCTGCTGGCAGAACTGAATGAAGGGCAAAGCCTGAAGATACAGGTGCGAGGCTTTGCAAGCCCGCGTGCCAAGAGCGATTACAACCTGAATCTGACCAAACGCAGAACTTCGAGTCTCGTGAATTATTTGATGATAGACCGCTACGGTGCTTTTCGCAAATACATAGACGACACTGCGGAAAATGGTGCGCACCTCGAGTTCGAACTCATCCCTTTTGGTGAGGTGAAGGCCGACCGAAGTGTGAGCGATGATTTGGTGGACGAAAAAAACAGCATCTATGCGCGCAGTGCATGCCTTGAGCGCAAGATTGAAATAGAAAACGTGGTGCAGATACCAAACACCGTTCGCTTCGCAGCACCTGTTATGGATACCACCGTGCACGACTTCGGAAAAATCAACCACCGTGAACCGGTGCGCCATACATTCTACATCAGCAACGATGGCAACGCACCCATGTACATTGACAGCATCATGGCCAGTTGCGGATGCACAGAGCCTAAGATTTCCAAATCCGTAATCATGCCCGGTGAAAAAGTGGAACTCGAAGTAGGCTTCAATCCATTTGGCAAAAAGGCAGGGGTGGACGTGGAGACCGCCACGATATATGTGCGTGGCCGCGAGCCCATTGTGCTGACTATAAAGGCTGAGGTGACGAAGTAAGGCTGCTGGTCTGTTTCGAGTTATTCAACTGAAGCCAATCGTGTTTACAATTGCCCCATGTATATCAATCGAAATATTCATTGGCTCATCATCTGGAGTTTCGGATGGCGAAGGGTGCTCATTTTTATTTGCATTGCCGCCATCGCTGTTTCTGTTTTCAAATACATGGGTTGCCTCTGGCTGCAGATACCTTTTCTACCCGTATCGCTGGTGGGTACTGCCACGGCTTTCTATATTGGTTTTAAAAACAACGCCAGCTACGACCGCCTGTGGGAAGCCCGCAGGTTGTGGGGCAGCATTGTGAACGACAGCCGCACCTGGGCACTGTGCTCGCGCGATTATGTCACCAATCTTTTTGCATCAGATACATTGACTAAAGATGCATTGCACAGCATACACACACGCCTTGTGCACCGCCACATAGCTTATGTAAATGCGCTGCGCATGCAATTGCGCAAGCCACAGCCGTGGGAGCACAACAACAGTTGGAACAACGAATTCAGCGACCTCATTACACCGCGCTATGGCATGGAGGAATTAGATGCTGACCTGAAAAAAACGTTGAGCGATGAAGAACGACAGCGCGTGCTGAAACATGCCAACATGGCCCTGGCCATTCTCTCCGAGCAAAGCAGTGACATTGAGCTGTTGCGCTCACAAGGTCTGCTCGATGACTTCCGCCATGTAGAGATGCAGAAACTCGTGCAGAGTTTCATCAACAACCAGGGTGGATGCGAACGCATCAAGAATTTTCCATTTCCACGCCAGTATGCTTTCTTCAGCAATGTGTTTGTCTGGGTGTTTGTCATTCTACTGCCATTCTCGTTGCTCGAAAGTTTCAGTGCTGTTGCCGAAAATTTTGTTTGGCTCGTCATCCCATTTTCAGCCCTTATCAGTTGGCTGCTGATGACTATGGAACTGGTGGGCGACTACAGCGAAAATCCATTTGAAAACCTGATAAACGATGTGCCCATCAACAGCATGAGCCGCAACATAGAAATAGAAATGCGCACACTGCTGGGCGAAACACAATTGCCCGAACGCATACAACCCATCCAAGGCATATTGATGTAGAAAGTGGGCAGCGATTAGTGGGCAGAGGTCAGTAGTCAGTAAACAGTTGTCAAATCAATAAATCACCCCCGAAAGGGAAAGCAAACACAAATCATAATTCATAAATCACCCCTGTAGGGGCAGGCAAGTCAATAAATCACCAAATCAACAAGTAAGAACGAATGCAGATAGACAACAACAGTGTAGTGGCGATACATTACACACTGACCAATCCGGAAGGTACTGTGCTGGACAGTAGCGCAGGCCGCGAACCACTTCATTACATGCAGGGCCATGGCAACCTGATAGCAGGCATGGAAGAAGGCTTGCAGGGAAAAATGAAAGGCGACAAATGCAGTCTGAAAATATCACCTGAGAAGGGCTACGGAGTGCGTGATGAAAGTCTTGTACAACATGTAGCCCGCGAAGCATTTGGCAACAACGATGTGCAGCCCGGCATGAAATTCAATGCCGGCAGCCAGGGTAGCCACTATGTGATAACCGTGGTGGAGGTAAACGAAACTGAAGTGGTAATAGACGGCAACCACGATCTGGCCGGAGTTACACTCCACTTTGATGTGGAAGTGATGGACGTGCGCATGGCTACTGACGATGAGATAGCCCACGGCCACGTGCACGGGCCGGGCGGTCACCATCATTAACGCGTGTTTTCCCTTAAGAAATTTCACCCGGACAGGTAGAAACCATCCGCCAACAGGGACGCCCTCCGGCCCTGGTCATTCATTTTTATTCCTTTCAGACTTCTGAGGTCTGCCAGAATTTATTATCTGGCGGAATACGGACACCTATATGCTACTCGCGCATGTTACAGGGTGGCTTATAGCTGCCATTATCTCACCAAAGAACATTACAAAGTGACTGCAATGCAAGGAAACACCGCGGTGCTTTCATAGGAAGTGACTGCAATGCAAGGAAACACCGTAGTGTTTTGATGCAAAGTGTCACGGAGGGTACCCCCTGAAAAAAGGAAGAGGCCGCCCATAGCAGGCGGCCTCTCCGGCATTTGGTGAAATAAATCAGGTTTGCAAATAAATCAAACCAGCGTTCGCTAAATGTCATTCAGTAAGGGCGCTGAGCAGCGCTTTCAGCTCGCGCACCTTTTCGTCTTTTTCCAGGGCTATGTATGCATGTATCAAATTGTTGAGCATGCGGCTAATCATCTCCACCGGTGTGCATGGGCGGTAGAAGTTCGACTGCCCGGTTATGTTTTGTTTTTTCAGAAAATCATCAATCTCCTCCTCGTGCAGTATGCTGCCACCCTGGAATGGATTGATGTAGAAGAGCACATCGGCATCAAGGGGATTGAGGCCAAGCTGCTCGCTGTGGTGGTCATGGTCCAAGTAGCACACTATGAAGTGCGAGGGCAGATTGACACCATAAATAGGCAGGCCTAATGAGCGGGCAATGTGAGTGTAAATGATGCCAAGTGCAAGCGGATTGCCCTTGCGGCCTGCACAGATGTCGCTGATGTAGCTGTTGCGCGGATCGTTGTATTGGTCGCGGTTGCCCTCAAAGCGGTGTATGTTGAAGATGATGTGATTCATCACCTTGATGGTTTCAAAAGCGGTCAGGTTATCGTTCAGCTCAAGCCACACATCTTGCCTCATGCGCATGATGAGGTCTGTTACCTCAGCATCGTCAAAGCCGGGGTACTGGTATCGGTTGATGATGAGGGCCCCCTGCAGCAAATCCTGATCAGCACTTGCCTTCCAGTCTTTCAGCCGCGTATATATGCTGTCATACTGTATAGTATTGATGAGTTCCTCTACACGTGTCTGAAAGAGCGGGCCGAATTTTTCTAACTCCCAATACTGTTCTAATTGGGGCAATACTTTTTCACCGAGTTCTTTCAGTTCGGTGCGCACCTGGTTGTAGATGTTTTCGTCCGGGTCTTCTATCAGTGATATGAGGGCGTGTATTTCGCTCATGTAGCTTGGGTTGCTGATGCGTTGCATATGTTTTTGATACACCCAAAACTATTTTGTACT
>JBJXFP010000207.1:0-4283 GCA_046155615.1 Flavobacteriales bacterium
TTTTATCTAACCTCCACCTTCGTCACTTCATCCACTCCATCCCCTTTCAACTGAAGGGTATAAAGTCCTTGGGCCAATGCAGCAACATCCACACGCTTCTCAAGACGACTGCCTACGGATGAAATGTGTTCGGTGTAAACGACTTGTCCTAATGCATCATACAATGTGAGTTGCAACTTTCCAGCTGGCAGTTGGCTTGCGCTGATTTGAAGTGCGTCTGTTGCGGGGTTAGGGTAAACGACCATCGCTGCCTCCAGTTGGTTCTCTTGTATATCAACTCCTGAATGAATGTTTATGTTGTCAACATAAATCACATTGCCATAATGCCCTCTGTTTTGAAATGCTATGATAAAATCTTCGTTTTCAGCAACAGCAATCCATTCCGATGCCCACTCGGACGCTGTTGGGACAAAATAGTCTTGCGTTGCATCAGCCGTTGCAAGTTCTTCACCTCCCTCTACAAAAATCTCTTCCCATGAATCTCCGCAATCATAGCTCACCAATATAGCCAGTGTATCGGTGTATTGACCGCCATAAGGTGCATATGCCCAATCAAATGATATAGTAGCAAATGGAGGCGGAGAAAATTTTCCAAACCATATTTCATCGCGGTTGCCTTGCGCATCGTGATAGTAATTGTCGAACGACATACAATATTCACTTACCCCAAAAGCACCCACATCATCATTGATAGCCCAACTGCCAGTGCCACCGGTCGGGTGGGCATCGATGCTCCATTCAGGGAAACTGCCTGTCTCAAAATCTTCTATCAATTGGTCACCAAAATCCAATACATCAGTGCTACTGATGTACGATGTCTTCGTCACCGTCTCACTGTTTCCATTCCATGTAACAGTCAGCGTTACATCATACGTTCCTTCATCATCATAGGTCACTGTCGGGTTTTTATCTGTGCTGCTGTCGGGTGTTGCTCCGGGGAAACTCCATTCGTAAGTGGCATCATCACCGGCTACGCTGTGGTCCACAAAGTGCACGGCATCACCCGGACAGAAGTAGGTGCCGAACTCTGCAGCGAAGTCGGCTATCAAGGCTGAAGGTTCAAAGAAGTTGGCTTCCCACACTCCGAGGTTCCATGTGGCGAAGCGAATCTTTTCTCCTTTGTAATAAGGAACAATGCGAAGTGGTTCTGTGCTTGCTGGCAATCCCGTGCTATAGCTTTCCCAATCGCTCATAGTATTGTTACGATAGAACACCAATCCATTTTTCATAGCGAGGTAAACTCCGCCATCTGTTCCATACTGATGTGTGATGGCCCAAGGCTCTTCGCCATTCAAAGCTGTGGTGGTGATGTTTTCCCAATCTTCACCCGCATTGGTGGTATGATATACTTTGTTGCCATTGGTGCCATAGTAATAGGCCACCCAAAGTTCTTCGGGGTTTGTTGCACTTGTTGTAAAAACCATTTCGCGCAGCGTGAGTGGAATGTCTATTTCGCTCCATGTCACACCGCCATCTGTGGTGTGTTGGATGTGGCTGGTGCTGCCGGTTACATAATGCAAATACATATAGTTATGGTCAGCATAACTCTGCTCTATCCACAATACTTGATTCGCAGTGTTGGTGCCAAAAGCATGGAACTCGCTGAACGAACTTCCGCCATTGGTAGAGCGATACAATTTGTTTTCTCTACCTAACCACGCCACGTTGAAGTACTGATTGTCGAAGAGCATGCGCGAACTGTTGTTGTTCCAATAACTCTCGCTGGGGTAAGTGGAGGTGGCGAAATAAACCGAGTTGCCATCCAGCGCATCGGGAATGATGTAGCCTCCAATGTCTGAGAAATAGGTTTTGTTTTCGTCCGTGTAATTGACATAACCTGTGGCTGCTTCACCTCCACCAAGGGCAAGAAATTCCTTCGCAGGATAAAGCTCATGATAGGCCATGTTGCCGTTGTGATATCTGCCGCCTACCATCATGTCTTCGTTCCAGCCCTGATCGTAGCCCCACAGATTCACGGCTTGTATGCCGCGATTCAGGTTCTGGTGGGTCTCCATAAAATCATCGCTGAAACCAATGCCGCCATCGTTGCTGAACCAAATCTCTTCAGTGGTTTCACTGGTTTGGTAAATGCGGTATTCCTGCTGGTCCATATGGAAGTAACTGATACCACCGATGTAGCCACCCACACCTTCATACGTTGCGCACGCATCGGTGCTCTTCCACAAATTCAATCCGCCAATCAGCACTTTGTCTGCATCCAACTGCGAAGCAATCATGGTGGTGTTGTAATTGATTTGTGTGTAGTCGCCATCCTCCGCCTGAAAGTTCATGAGGTTCGGATGCGTTTCTTCATCGTAAGGTGTGCCTATCAATCCATGCGGAAATGTCCATGTCTCTCCCGCATCATAACTCACCCATGTGCCTATCCATCCGTTGGTGATAACAGTTGAGTTGTCCTCCTGGTAACCGACCAGTAATGCGTAGATGCGATTGGGATCAGCAGCGGTAGTTGCAAGCCTTCCGCCTTCAGGAAGTATCTGATCATTGTCATTGTCGAACCAACCATTGTCGTACATCGTCCACGTGGCGCCATAGTCAATGCTTTTGAAGAATTTACTGTTGTGCTCGTCCACTTCCTGAATGGTGTACACAACCGAAGCATCATCGGGCTTGATGGCAATAGTGCGGCATTGGCCAAGCAATACTTCTGTCCAGTTGTCGCCACCATCGGTAGTGCGGTAGAAACCAAGATTGCACGCAGCATAAATGATGTCTGGATTATCTAAGTTGAAATCAATTTGCGAAGCGCGAATGTTCTGCGAAACAAAACCTACCTGACCAATCACGCTCCATGTTTCGCCACCATCCACTGTGCGCCACAAGTCGTTGGCGGTGCTCATCAGCACTATGTTGTAGTTGGTAGGATGTATGCGGATGCTCTGCACATCACCCGCTATCAAATCTTCAGTAACGTGTACCCAGGTTTGTCCGCCATCGGTGCTTTTGAATGCGCCTCCGCTTTCACTTCCGCAAAAGAGTATATCTGGGTTCACCGCACTTCTGTCATGACAATAAATATTGCTGTGACGAAAACCAGGCGTAAGACTTCCGTCCGCATCATAATGCACCTCCGGCCCGGCATAGCTCCAGATATCCGCACCACGGCTAGCACTTTGCTTCTGTTTGATTTGTTGTTCTCTTGCATTGCGTTCTTCTGCTGTGGGATACACCACACTGCCATCTTCCTGTATGTATTTTCTGTTCAGCGTTATCCAGCGCTTGTAAGCTTGGGTGTGGTTGGTTTTTACAAAGTCGTGTTCTTTGTAGTAGGTCTCGTAAGCTTCTCTAAGTTCATGTGCGTTTGGAGATTCTGAGTAGAGGATTTGTTGCCAAGCAGTGGTTGACTGCTGTTGCGCAGCCACAAAAAGCGGAAGAGCGATGAGAAGGGAAAGGAGGTGTTTCATAGAAGTTTGCATTGCTTGCAAATGTGATACAAAACGATTTCAAAAATTCATTCTGTTTGAAAGCTTCAACTCTTCAGAATAGCAATCTCTTCACCCAACAGCCACTTGCGCATCAGCTTGTGGTTGTGCGTGATGGAAGTGTAATAGTATGAGCCACTGTGCGCAGCAGGCGAATGCTCAAATCGTTCCACAGTGACAGCCACCGGCCCCAGATAGGATGAGTGCATAAAGTAGAGCGCACTACCTGAGAAGTATAGGTAACCAACATGGTAATCCAATCCCAGTTTATACAAACCCGGCTTTTCATTTTTTACGAAGTGCTCTTCTAACTGTGCCGGTGATTTGTCTTGCAGTATCTCCACCTTGGTTCCCAAAGCGAGACTCTTGAGGCCCACGCTTGCGGCCTGCTGCGCTAGTTTGTAGCGGTTCAGATTCAACCCTGCATGCTTCAATGTGGTGGACACCAAATAGCCACAAGCCACCACACCTTCTCCCGGCACATCGGTATAGCCATTGAAGTCCCACGGTGTGCCGTACCAGTATGGCAACAACCGATACACAATGCCATCGGTGAATGCAATACCTGCATCTTCAAGTATGGCTTCACGCATCGAATCTGATGCAGCAGACTGGTATAGTTTGCGCAAATTATTTCGCTCAATAAGCACTGCTGATTTAGCCGCAGCATAGCTGGTGTCCCGCTTCACACGAAATACATCAAGTTCATCGACAAGGTTGGTATCTGCCAAATCAATCGATTGTTGTGATGAACTTTCGTCTGTGTGCGCATGGCTCACAGCCGTGGTGCATGAATTATTCAGCGAGTAAAAAGCAAGAAGAAAAAAGGCAATTGAAAAA
>JBJXFP010000003.1:0-13482 GCA_046155615.1 Flavobacteriales bacterium
CTTGCCATGTGCATTACCTACTTTGTTTTTAATCTGCTTCGTTTCATTTTCATCTGGTACAAAATGAAAATGCAGCCTTACAACCTCAGTTTCATTACTGTATTTGCCATTGGTTGGATAGCACTTACAAGTGCCTGGTTCATCAAGTCAGAAGTTTCTCCTGTTGCACTTATTGCAATGAAGGCTGCTGTGTTTAGTGTGGTGTTCGTATTGCTGCTGTACTACTCGCGTGTGGCGGTTGACATCAATGGAATAGCGGATAATGCAATAAGCAGATTGCGAAGGCAGTAGTCAAAAACACAAAAGCAATTGACAGTGGCCGGGGCCAGCTATGTGTGATTAAAAATATTGCAGAGTTGTTCACCCAGCAGATACACATCTTCAAACGAATTGTATAGCGGCACTGGCGCTAAGCGAATCACATTGGGTTCGCGCCAGTCCACAACTACTCCGTTGGCAGAAAGTTTTTGCACCAGCGACTTATCAGCGCCAGACACTATCACTGACAGATGCGCACCACGCTCTTCTGCATTCATAGGTGTGATGATTTGCAACGGAACACCCGTTGCTTTTTTCACTTCATCTAAAATGAATGCGAGATATGCAGTCAGTTGCACCGACTTTTTTCTAAGTGCCTCCATGCCTACTTCGGTGAACATGTCAAGCGCCACTTTGTGCACTGCCATACTCATCACCGGGGCATTGCTCAGTTGCCAGGCTTCGGCTGTAGTCATCGGTTCAAAGTCGGGCTTCATATCGAAGCGCGTTTGTTTGTTGTGACCCCACCAGCCTGCAAGGCGCATCAGACTTTTGTTGCTTGCATGTTGCTCATGCACAAAGGCACCCGCCACTCCACCGGGGCCACTGTTCAGATACTTGTAGCTGCACCAGCAGGCGAAGTCCACATGCCATGCGTGCAATTGCATGGGCACATTGCCAGCAGCGTGTGCCAAGTCAAATCCTGAGTATGCGCCCACTGCATGAGCGGCTTCAGTTATTCTTTTCAAATCGAAATATTGCCCGGTGAAATAGTTGACTGCACCAATGCACACCACAGCAAGTTCATCTCCCAGCTCGTTTATTTTTTGAATGATGTCATCAGTGCGCAGTGTCAGTTCACCATCGCGTGGCTGTAGTTCTACAAGCACATCTGCCGCATCCAGTCCGTGCAGTTGCGCCTGCGATGCAAAGGCATATTGATCACTGGGAAAGGGTTTTGTTTCAAAAAGAATTTTTCTGCGCTTGCCTTTGGGTTGATAGAATGACAACAAGAGCAAATGCAAATTCACCGTGAGTTGATTCATCACCACCACTTCGTTTGGTTTTGCACCCACCAACCTGGCTGCGCCTTCCGCAAACATTTCGTGGTAGCTATACCATGGCCTGCGCCCTTGCAGATGGCCTTCCACACCATACTTCGCCCAGTCTTCCAACTCTATTTTTATTGAATCAGCCACTGCCTTGGGCTGCAGCCCAAGTGAATTGCCACAGAAGTAAAGCACATCTTTTCCATTGTGCTGCGGAAAGAAAAATTTATCCCGATAAGACTTCAGGGGATCTTGCACGTCCTGCTGCTGCGCAAATGCTGATGTGTTTTGAAATGACATGCGGGCAAATCTATTCGACTAATACTGCAACAAGAAAGTGACATTTCAGTGAGAGTTCCCCTGGTGCTATAAAGGTTTCTTTGCGGTCCCCAAATTTTCAGCGCTGATGAACACACATAATTCCCAACAACTTTTCGAAAAAGCAAAGACACTTTTCCCCGGTGGTGTCAACTCGCCTGTGCGCGCATTCAAGTCAGTGGGTGGTACACCAATCTTTTTTGCCAGAGGCGAAGGCGCTTATGTGTGGGACGAAGACGGCAACAAATTTTTGGATTTCTGCTGCTCATGGGGGCCGCTCATTTTGGGCCATGCTCATCCGCATGTGGTGCGCGACATCCAAGAAACCGTGGCGAAAGGCAGCAGTTTCGGAGCACCAACAAAACTCGAAAATCAATTGGCGGAACTCATACTGAACAATCATAAGTATGTGAAGAAAATGCGTTTTGTAAGCAGCGGTACTGAGGCTGTGATGAGTGCCATTCGCTTAGCGCGTGGATATACAGGGCGTGATAAAATCATCAAGTTCGAAGGCTGCTACCATGGGCACGCAGATGCACTGCTTGTGAAGGCAGGCAGTGGTTTGGCCACACTGGGCACTTCATCATCAGCAGGTATTCCCAAGGCGTATGTAGAAGAAACCGTTGTGCTTCCGTTGCATGATATAGTTGCTTTGGATGATGCAGTGAAGCAATACAAAAATGAAATTGCGGCCATCATCATCGAACCCATTCCTGCCAACAATGGGTTGCTGTTGCAGGAGGGAAGTTTTCTCCGCTACCTCCGCGAGGTGTGCACAGGCGAGGGCATTTTGCTTTTGTTTGATGAAGTAATTAGCGGATTTCGTGTGGGCTTCGAGGGAGCTGCGGGTTACTACAACATTCAACCGGACATCATCACCTTCGGAAAAATAATTGGTGGTGGCATGCCTGTGGGCGCTTATGCCGCAAGTGCTGAAGTAATGAGCCACATAGCACCTGAGGGAAATGTGTATCAGGCAGGCACATTGAGCGGCAATCCTGTGGCTATGGCAGCGGGCATAGCACAACTCACTGAGTGTTTGCGTCCCGGTTTTTATGAGGAACTGAAAGAGAAAACAGATTTCCTTGTGAGCAATGTGATGCAGCATGTGCATACAAAAGGTTATGCATTCAACATGTTCAGCATAGGCAGCATTTTCTGGATTTCATTCAGCGACAAAAAGGAGATAAGGCGCATGGACGATATAAGTGGCGAAGGCATGAAAATGTTTGCACCATTCTATCACGCGTTGTTGGAGCGTGGTGTCTATATAGGCCCTAGCGGCTACGAAGTTGGTTTTGTTTCTGCCGCGCATACCAATTCTGATTTGCAATTGGCAGTGCATGCAATTTGCGATGCGCTTGATGAAGTGTTTGCACTGTAACCACCTCACTTTCTCTATCCAATATCATTGCATGGTTTTGTTTGCGAATCTCACAGGCAACTGACAGGGCGTATCGTATGGACATCAAAAACTATTTCAGAAAAAGAAGAGAAGCGAAAGAATCGCAACCGAAGCGTAGCCTTGGTCGCAGACTCTGGCGTTTTGTATGGAAGAGTACCATGTGGTTTTTCATAGTCACCATCGGTCTGGTATTTATATTCAAGTGGGTGAATCCTCCAATCACCATCATGCAGATAGGAGAACGCTGCGATTGTCCTGAGGGCAGCAAATACAGCAAAGGCCCCTGGGTTGACTATGACGAAATAGCCCTGAGTATGAAGCTGGCCGTGGTAGCCAGCGAGGACAACAACTTCATGAAGCATGGAGGAATTGACTGGGGCGCAGTGGAGAAGGCAAAGAAGTACAACGAAACCACAGGCAAGAAAAGGGGCAGGCAACGCGGTGCAAGTACCATCACGCAGCAGACTGCAAAAAATGTTTTCCTCTGGAAAGGCACAACCAATTGGGCCAAATGGATTCGCAAAGGATTTGAAGTTTACTTCACTTACCTGATTGAGTGGATTTGGGGCAAAGAGCGCATCATGGAAGTGTATCTGAATGTGATAGAGATGGGGCCGTGCAAGTTTGGTGTGGGTGCTGCCTCCAAGGATTATTTCGCCACTACATCTGCCAAACTCTCAAAGGATCAGGCAGCATTAATAGCCGCATGTTTACCCAATCCTAAGAAGTATTCAGTGAGCAAACCCGGCAGCTATATGAAAAAGCGGCAGGGACAAATAGTCCGTCTCATGCGCATGATTGGCGATAGTTATTTTGAACGATATGGCGGACAGGCAGATGAAAAAAAGCGAGAAAAGGAAGAAAAAGAAAGTGAAGATCAAATAAGAAAATTGTCTGACGATGATTTGCCTGAAAAATTGGAAGAGGGAACAACTGCCGATGATGAAAAGGATGAAAATGCAGGTGACGCGGATAAAAAAACAGAGAGCATGGAACCAGAAATTGAAAAAGCTGAACCAGATACATCCGGACATTGACAACAGGAAAGCAGTTCGCATAGCAGCATGAAATTTTTGGAGGAAATAGCACATGGATTGCTTCATGAACATGGAACAGATTTTTCCAATGTCACGGTAGTTCTTCCCGCCAACAGAGCAAAACTCTTTTTGAAGCAACATCTCCACAAAGCAGCCAACGGGCCCATGTTGCTGCCACGCATGTTGGTGATGCCTGAGCTGGTGCAGTGGCTCAGCGGCAGCCAGCCGGCAGGTGAGCTCAGTCTTTTCCTTGCCTTGTATAAATCTTACACAGCAAGTTGTCCGGCAGCAGATCACTTTGTTGATTATTGCAAATGGGCGCACATCATGCTCAAAGATTTCAACGATGTGGATCAGCATCTGGTGCCGGCTGAAATCCTGTTCGCCAATCTGCGCGAAGTGGACTATGTGCAGCAATGGAGTTTTGGCAACAATGAGCTTACCGGCACACAACTGAATTTTGAGAGTTTCTGGAACGACATGGCATGCACCTATGCGCACCGGCAGACTGAAGTCAATGCACCGCGCAGCTATGCGCAATTGTTGAAACAGCTCGCCATTGCTGATGATGCAGGTTGGCAGGAAAAGCTGAACAATCAACACATGTGGTTCGTTGGCATAGCATCATTCACACCTGCTGAGGCAACACTGCTAAAAAAAATAGACGAGGCATGTACTACAAGAACCGTGTGGGATGCGGATGCATATTATGTACGCGATGAACAGAACCACGCGGGTGATTTTCTCCGAAAACAGCTCACTGCCGAGCAAAAATCAAGTTTGCCCGAAAATTTTTCCACATCCTCGAAGAGCATCGGCATTTATCAATCCATTACTTCGGTTGGCGAGGTCATGGTGCTTGCCAGTCATTTGGCCTTGCTTAACGAACAGCAGTTGAATGACACGGCAATTGTGCTTGCAGATTTGTCGCTGGCTGAGCCACTCATGCAACTGTTTCCCTCGCAACCGGTGCCAGTGAATATGGCACTCGGACTTCCGCTGGCAGGCACTCCACCCGGGCAATGGGTCAAGTTGTTGTTTGCGGTGAATGAGGAGGCTCAAAGCGGATATGTGCGCCACCAATTGTTGCGCGAGTGGTTGGGGCTGGCTGCATGTATGGGCGCTGATCAAGAGGCCATGCATCAGATTACACAGGCCATGGATGCCAACAAACATCTGCGTGTATCGGTTGATACTATGAAGCAGCTGATGCAGCACAATGCATTGCATGGTTGGTTCGAATTGTTGACCACATCAGGCAGCGAGGCGTTTTTTAGTAGGTTGATTTCTGCCTTTGTAAATGCTTTGAATTTTATGACTGATGAGTACTACAGTGCAGCACTCACAAGCCTGCACCGTGCCGCAAGCGAAATGCTGATGGCGCTTCCACAGCATCCCTTTGTGCAAAGCATGGGCGAAGCGGCCATGGTGTGGCAACATGCAGCATCAAAAGAATTGATCAGTTTTGCAGGAGAACCATTGCACGGCATTCAGGTGCTTAGTTTGGCTGAAACACGCGCACTTGATTTTTCACATGTTTTCATTTTAGGTGCCAATGAAGAAACGTTGCCCGGCAACGCGCAGCAAGTCACTTACATTCCATGGGATATAAGGCACCACTACGGCATGCCTCTGCCTGATGACAGAGAGGCAATGGTGTCTTATGGAATTTACAGATTGTTACAACGCGCTACTGACATTGGTTTTTATAGTTGCAGCATTACCTCCGACTTCAGAGGCAGTGAGCCAAGCCGCTACATTCAGCAATTGAGACATGAGTTGCCTATCGCGAATGAATCTGCTCTATTTCATGAAAAAAAATACCAGCTACAGGATGATGAGCATCCGGGTGAGAAGGACAAAATGCCCAACGATGCATTTGCACATGCGCGTCTGACTGCGCTTTTCGAAAACGGTATTTCACCAAGTGCCATTGGAAAATTCATCCGGTGTCCGCTTGATTTTTACTACCGTTACATCATTGGGTTGGGCGAGTCCGATGAGATTGAAGAACAACTTAGCTCTGCAACTTTTGGAAGCATTGTCCACATGGTTCTTGAACACTTTTACAAGCAGTATTTTGGTTCATGCCCTGAGCCGAATGACTTTGAGGTTGCCATTCCTCTTTGCGAAGAAAATGTGCGAAAGGCTTTCAATAAGTTGATACCCGGTGCTGATGCCGATGAAGGGTTCAACGCGCTTGCACTCACAGTGGCGCAAGAGATGCTTCGCAAGTATTTTACTTCGGAAAAGAATGAATTGCAACAAGCAGGAGATGTGGACCGCGAAATATTGGATGTGGAATGTGACCTTGCACGAACTGTGAACAACGAAAAATATGATTGGCCACACACCGTGCGTATCAAAGGAAAAGCGGATCGCATAGAGCAACGTGCGGGTCAGGTGCAGATCATCGACTACAAAACGGGAAAGGTGGCTGATGAAGATTTTGTGCTGAAGAAAGACTGGTCTTCTATTTTTTCGAATGAAAAAGGCCACAAACTGATACAACTTTTTTCATACATCTACATGTATTGTGCTAATGGCCGCAGTGCGGAGAATGTAACTGCTGCATTTTACAGTTTCCGCAATTACAAATCAGGCTACACTTTTGTGGACACACAAGGCACGTCAATGGATGCTGTGCTTCAGGAGTTTGAGCAGGCACTTATGCAATGGGTGAAAGATGTGTATGCACTTGAATCCTTCGAACACAATGAAAATGCGAAACACTGCATCTATTGCAGTGAAGTGAAACAAACCAACTGAAATCAGGATAGCGCGATCAGAAACCGATTAGCAGCCCGCCCTGTGGCACAAGGCCACCGCGGTAAGGCGATGCTTCATGTTGTATCACATCATACATTAGGAAGAGGCCGATGGAAATAACATCGCCCCGGCTGTATACGCCACCACCAACAAGCCAAACCGGAATAGGACCGCTGTAATAACTGGCATGCAGGTAATTGTATTCGGTGTGCAGGTAAAAGCCATCAAGTGGTTTTATGCGAGTCCACACTGTGGGGCCATAGTATGAAAAGTTATTGGTGCGGTTGCCGTAGTATGTGTAGTTGAAACCAATTCCGCTGGCCCACCAGTCTGTCACTTTATAGCCCAACATCGGATTCAGTTGCACATAGCCGCCATTGCCTCCAAGCCACAGGCCCAGGTTGCCTCCGTACACTAATCGTTCTTTCCACTCACCGGGCTGTTTCGTTTTTTCTGCTTTAGCTGGTTTGGAAGTGGTGTAGTCTTCATCTTGTGCCAGCGCTGTTGCGCAAAGCATCATGCATATCCATGTAATCTTCCATCTGTGTATCATGAAACGAAGTTAGCGCTTGCAGGAGGATTTTAGAATCGACAGAAATATTCATTTCACAAATGGAACCATGCTAACGCGGGCACCACTTGCAATTTTCCAGAAGTAGTTGCCCGATGCTATGTCCGGTATTCCTGTCACAAGTTTGTGATTGGCAGCAGGCAGGTTTTCCTCCCAAAAATTCAGCACAAGCTGGCCTTGTGTATTGTAGATGTCGATGGTGGTATTGCCCGCTTCAGTAAGTGTGAAGTAAAGCACGGAACGCTCGCACAGTGGATTGGGGTAACAACTCAAGGCAAACGGATTTTCTTCTGTAGCCTCAACACTGTTTTTAGTAAAGCCTACAAACTTCACGGTGCTATTTCCGGCACTGGGTATGGCTAACGTATCGGTTTCGGGCGAGTAGCAGAGGTCTGCAGGCTGGCTCAACCCGGGTACTGTTATCACTTCTTCTACACTGAAGTCGTTGTTGTATTTTTTCACTTTCACCGGCTGCCATGAGCAAATGAAAAAATTACCCTGGCCATCTATGTCTATTCCATCAATGCTGCCAACACCGGCATTTTCAACCAGTGTAGTGACGGTATAGTCAGGCAGACTTACTTCTTTTATTTTGGCACTTGCACCCCAGTTAGCAAACACCAGGCGGCTGTTGTCTGCATCATAACAAATGCCGTTGGGCGTGGTCACGGTGTTGTTTACTACCAAGGTGTAAACAGGATTGCCTAAATCGGTAAAATCAATTTCATAGATGTCTTTGTTTGTGAAATCTGTCACCCACACCCGGTGGTCACCATCACTGGCCATGCCATTCAGAAACGCTGCTTCATCTATCAGTATGCTGGCTACCTCAAGTCCGCTGGTAAGATCATAGCCCTTAACATAGTTGTTCGCAGAGCCTTCTATCACCACAGCATAAAGCACATTGCCCATTACTTCCATTCCATAATCAGCAGCGGGATCGGTGCCGAAGTAGGCTACAGGGCTGCCTGTGCCGTCCACCTCTATCACAGTGCTGCCGTTGCTTACTAACCAGCGTTGATATACAGGGTCGTATTCCACCGATTCGATGTTGGTGAGTTGTTGTGCGTTGGATGTGACTGCCACTATCATGGCCATGCACATCAGTTTCCATTGGTTGGTTTTCATTTGGGTTTGTTTCAAAATTTCCTATTTGAAGGGGCGCTAACTTGTGCAATAACTCTGCTGCACCCACAAATATTTTAGATAGCGGTATGGGAATGCTGGCTCAACTGTTTTGTTGTAACGAAACGAATGTGCATTTTAAAAGTCAATTTTGTAAAAGAATACCGGTAAAAAACCCAATTGATATTCCTGTCGAACAGCAGTGTTGGGGTCGTTGTTTTCATCAGGGGCATATGTCAGCTTCAACACATTTTTTGTGTTCAGCACATTTACCAGATCAAGACCAATGTGATGAGCCACTTTTTTTCTGTTCACCGTGTAGTTCAGTTTGATGTCCCAGCGGAAATAGGGTGCAAACTGTTTTGTGTTTCTGAGTGAATCCACAAAGACCAATTCGCGTGCAGCGTTGCTTGCCTCAATATCCGCAGGGCCATACCAGCGGCCACCGGCAGTAGTCAGTTTGGTTCCTGTCGTGATGCGCGCGTTTTCATTCAGTTTCCATTCTTTGCTCACAAGCGCATTCACGGCATACTTGCCATTGAAATCTGTATTGCGCCACACACCATCGCTGCCCCGGTACTTCGATTCAAATATCGATGTAGTGAAAAGGAACAGCCAATTACGTGAGAAGAATTTTTCGATGGTGAGTTCGATGCCCCTGTTGAATGCTTCCCCTTCATTTACCAGCATGGAAGGGAATACTCGCTGAAAGCCCGATCCGGAGTTGACCATGCTGAACGATGATGGCAAGTAGTCAACAGGTATTTCTGAGAGATCTTGCAAATAAGCCTCGGCCAACAACCGGAGCTTGCCATTGAATACACGTTGATAGCTCATTACAAAGTGATGGCTCACTGTTGGATGCATTTTATAGTTCTTTTGGAAGAGTACGTTCGCACTTGAAGCATAATCACCTATAAAGAAGTACATATAGGTTGGTTGTATTTGACTGTGTCTTCCTACACCAAGGGAAATAGATTGTTGCTTCGGTAGTTCGCGTCTTAGCCCAAGCCGCCAATCGCCCAGATTAACGCTTGCGTATCTCTTGTTGTCTCCATTTGGCAAAATTTGAAATACTGTTCCATGAAGACCTACAGTTAAAGTGAACGTATCTGAAGGTCTCCATTTGAATTGGGTATAGGGTTGTATCAAGTACCCTGAATTCACTGAATTCCACCGCGTATTCCACCCGTAGTAATTTGCTGAAGCAGTATCCAACTCACGCAAACTATCCACATGATTCCAGAAATAATAATCCGCATTGAAGCCACTGCGCCATGTCCAGTGCCTGTTTATTTTGTTATTGATACTGCTGCCTATGCTGATTCGCGATTGGGTGAAAGTGTATTCGAGCAAAGGCGTGAGTGAGTCCACCACATAGCGGTTGTTTTCATCCAGATGGCGCGACACAAGTTCATGAGAACTGTCCACCTGATCAGTCATGGCAGCTATCGTGGTTTTAAAGAATGTTTTTTCTGAAATTGTTTTGTGATAGGTAACACCCAACACACCCATGTGCGTTTTGAAGTATTGATCGCGATCATTGTCGCCATAGATATTGCGCTGGTCAGGTGTTTTCTGATCACTTATCAAAATATCAATCGAACTTTTTCCGCCAACACCCCAAACCGCCAGCGATGAATTTTTTCTTCCCGGAAAAAACAATCTGAATGCTGCATCCTGATAGCGAGGCACGGCATCAGTGCCAATGTCAATTCCAAGTTTTGAGAAAAGTTCAATGGTGCTGTAGCGGTAGCTGGCAAGGTAGGAAGAGCCTTTCGCCTCACCCCCAGCCCCTCTCCGGTGGAGAGGGAAGAGAGGACCTTCAGCAAAAAGTTCGGTTCCCAGAAAACCAAACTGCCCGCTGAACTCGTGCTTTTGATTGTTGCCATTGCGCATACGCAAATCAAAAACACCTGCCACACTGTTGCCATAGTCAGCAGGAAATGCTCCGGTATAGAAATCTGAATTAGCGAGGTACTTATTGTTGATGATACTGACGGGCCCGCCCGCTGTTCCCGGAATGTTGAAGTGATTCGGATTGGGAATGTCAATGCCTTCCATTCGCCACAGCACACCTTGTGGCGAGTTGCCGCGAATCACAATGTCGTTGCGCGAATCATCAGCACCCTGCACTCCGGCAAAGTTGCTGGCCATGCGAGCCGGGTCACCCCGGCTTCCTGCATAGCGATCAGTTTCGTTTACGCTGAATTGACGTGCGCTTACTGTGGCCATTTCATTTTGCACATCGCCTTCGCGCGTGGCAGTTATTTCTACCGCCAGCGCTTCATCCACTTGTTGCTCCATCTCTATGTCCATCAGCAACTCTTTCGCACTACCAAGCATCACATTGTCCATCACAACATGCTTGTAGCCGATGGACATTGCCACTATGCGAATGTGTCCAACCGGAACATCGTTTATTTGATAAAGACCAAACTCATCTGTCTCAGCACCTTCAACCAACGTGCTGTCTTTATAGACCATCACCACTGCACCAAGTATGGGGCTTTTGGATTCTGTGTCCACCACTTTGCCGCGCACCACCTGCACAAGATTTTGTGCCAAAGAAAAATTGCTGAGCACAACGAGAAGCAACGACAAAAAAAATGGACGCATAAAAGGAGAGTATTGGTTGACAACAACAAATCTATTCAGCCATGACAGGTATGCAGTGCAACAATTATTTGTGACAACGTGTTTTCACCAGTGTCACATTATGAGCAGCCGATAATGAGAGTTGGGCCAACAAAGCACATCAACCGATGCTTGGACAATAAACAAACGTATTTTTGCCCAACCTGAAAAACAACTGAAGCGATCAACCAATTCAAAGAAACATGAAAGAAATATCCTGTTCATTTTGTGGCAGAAAGAAAAGTGAAGTGAACATGCTCATTGCGGGCATCACAGGGCATATCTGCGATGAGTGCACCAGTCAGGCTAATGATATTATCAACGAAGAATTTCGTAGCCCAAAGAAGCAAACCTCAGTTGAACCTCCATTCAGTGTTCAAAAACCGCACGACATCAAGCGGCACTTGGATGAGTATGTGATAGGGCAAGATGAAGCCAAACGCTACCTGAGTGTAGCGGTATATAACCACTACAAGCGCATTGGCCAGAAGAGCATGCGCGATCACGATGGAGTGGAGATTGAAAAAAGCAATATCATACTGGTGGGAGAAACCGGCACCGGCAAAACATTGCTCGCGAAGACCATTGCCAAAATGTTGAAAGTACCTTTTGCAATAGCGGACGCAACGGTGCTTACGGAGGCGGGCTATGTGGGCGAGGATGTGGAGAGTATTCTCTCGCGCTTGCTGCAGGATGCAGATTTTGATATTGCAAAAACAGAGCGCGGCATAGTGTTCATTGATGAAATAGATAAGATTGCCCGCAAAAGTGATAACCCCAGTATTACACGCGATGTGAGTGGAGAAGGTGTGCAGCAAGGCATGTTGAAGTTGCTGGAAGGTTCAGTAGTGAGTGTTCCGCCACAGGGTGGGCGCAAACATCCTGAGCAAAAGATGATTCAGGTGGACACACGCAACATTCTCTTCATCTGCGGTGGTGCATTCGATGGCCTTGATAAACTGATAGAGCGGAGAATCAATACAGCTACCATCGGCTACAGCAGCAGCCTGCACCAGTTTCATGAGGGTAATCTGCTGCAATACGTTTCGCCACTCGACTTGAAAAAATTTGGATTGATACCAGAACTCATAGGTCGCTTTCCGGTGATAACACACTTGGATCCATTGGATGAACATGCACTTCGTAGAATTCTTACTGAGCCAAAAAATGCATTGGTGAAACAGTATGTAAAACTATTTGAGATGGATGGAGTGAAATTGAGTTTTGACAAAAAGGTACTCGACTTCATAGTAGAACGTGCCATGGATTACAAACTTGGTGCTCGCGGACTGCGATCCATTTGCGAAGCCATCATGATGGACACCATGTATGAGTTACCAAGCATGGAGGAGAAAGAATTCAAAGTGACGCTGCAATACGCGAAAGACAAATTCTCCCGTTCGAAGATTAGTCAGTTGCGGGTGGCGTAAATCAGGCTTTCACCAGAGAAAGAATACCCTCAAAAATCTCGCGGCCATCGGTGTTTTCCAATTCGAAATCGGAGGCGCGCTCAGGATGTGGCATCATGCCGAAGACATTTTTATTCACGTTGCAAATACCCGCAATGTTTTCTACTGAGCCATTCGGATTCGACTCTTCGGTGATTTTGCCTGACTCATCGCAATAGCGGAACATCACCTGGTCGTTGTCATCCATTTCCATTAGCACATCGTCAGGTGCATAGAAATTTCCTTCGCCATGTGCAATGGGAATTTTGTATGCCCGGTCAAACTCTAAGTTTTGTGATGGCAAGGCAAATTTTGATTGTGCTTTCAGGTACACATTTTTGCAGATGAACTTGCGCGATGTGTTGTGCAACAGCGCTCCGGGCAGCAGATGTGCTTCGCACAAAATCTGGAAGCCATTGCAGATGCCCATCAGGTAGCCGCCCTTGTTGGCATGTTTTATTACCTCAGTCATGATGGGTGAAAAACGCGCTATGGCTCCACTGCGCAGATAGTCGCCATAGCTGAATCCACCCGGTAGAAAAATGAAATCGCACTGCTGCAAATCGGTGTCTTTGTGCCAAAGTTTTACTACATCCTGATGCAGAATGTCTTTGAGCGTGTACACCAAATCTTCATCGCAATTGCTGCCTGGGAAAACTACTACTCCGAATTTCATGCTGGGGAATTTTGGACAAATTTACTGTTGATCATTGCGCACAGAAGCACACGGAAATACTCAGAGTATCCAATTAGCTGAGATCCGTCTCTGCATTTTCAATGAAATTCTGTATGTGAAAAATCAATGTTCCAAACTTTTCTCCCACTTGCTCACCGCTACAGTAGCCACTGCATTGCCCACCACATT
>JBJXFP010000011.1:0-4186 GCA_046155615.1 Flavobacteriales bacterium
CTTTGAACAACTCAAAAGCAAACTCCAAATTGAAGATTGAAACCGTGCATCATGGTTTTCATTTCTGTTTCTTGTGTCACTCCATTGGTCACTTTAGGATAGCGCCCTTCTCTGATTAGTAACTTGCCATCAAGCATATTGCTCAGGCCTATGCTGGTCTGCAAACCCACGAATAGTTTGATGCCGTTGCCAATTAGGAAGTCCGAACCGGTGGAAACATCTGCACTAAATCTGAATGGGCGGTATTGGTTGTCAATACCTGTTGTTTGGTACATCTGCTTCGAACCATAATCAGTAGCCCATACACCATTGCTGCCCTGTTTTGCATTCCATATTGTTACTTCAGAATTGGCGTCTATTCTATAACTCGCTCTTATTCCACAAGCAAGCCATCTGAGCGATGATTCTCTTTGCCCGTAGTAGAATCGAAGAAAAACAGGTAATTCAAGATTCTTCAAACGAGTACTTCTGAAATTGTATTTCCATTCATTGGGAGTAATGCCTTGTGAGTAGTAATAAAGTTCACTCTGCGCAATGCTCAACCCAACTCCAAAGCCCATCATTACTTTTTCTTTCAACGCTCTTTCAATGCTGCATGATGTGCTATGAAAATATAGAAGACCATTGTCTTCCATATTATTCAAAGGCATCAGAAATGAACCTCCGGGACAGAACGAAAGACGTATCAAAGTTTTCTTTCCATGCTGAATCGAGTCGTTCACTACTGATGTGCAGCCGAAAGTGGAATCCGCATTCGCAGCGTAAGCGAAAACGAAAAGAAAGCAACAACACAAACAAAGCGTTTTACAAATTGTTCGAAGTACGGAATACAATATGGATAATGAAAGATGAAGTGAAGAGGAGCAATGGCATAACCAAGATTTCTCAAGAATGTTGCATCACCTCAGTTGGCACCTTGCATTGCTTGCTTTTCCCAAAGCGATTTGTACAAACCGTTGTAAGCTATCAATTGCTCATGTGTACCCTCTTCTACCATGCTGCCTTGCTCCAGCACGAGTATGCGATCGGCACCGCGTATGCTACTGATGCGATGTGCTATGATGATGCTCGTTCTACCTCTCATCTCAGCATCGAGTGAGGCAAGTATATTTTCCTCGGTTTGTGTGTCCACCGCGCTGAGGCAATCATCGAACAAAAGGATGCGTGGATTTTTTGCAAGAGCACGTGCAATACTCACACGTTGCTTTTGCCCTCCACTGAGGTTGATGCCTCGTTCGCCAAGCAGTGTATTGTAGCCTTTTTCAAAAGCCATGATGTTGTCATGAATGTCTGCCCGTTTTGCAGCCATTTCTATTTGAGCCTGTGATTGGTCGTCAGCGCCAAAGCCAATGTTGGAGGCTACTGTTTCAGAAAAAAGAAATACATCCTGCGGCACATAACCGATCTGTTTTCTGTAATCGAACAGGTGATGTTCTTTGAGTGCTTTTCCATCCACCAGAATTTCTCCTCCGCTGGCATCCATCATCCTAAGCAATAGATTGGCAAGTGTGCTTTTGCCGCTGCCTGTTCTGCCCACTATGGCTATGCGTTCTCCTTTCTTTGTTTTGAACGATACATTTTTTATTGCCTCTGTCCCACTCTCTTCGTAGGTGTAGCTCACATTGCGAAATTCTATTTCGCCTTCAAGTATTCTCTCACTGCCAATCCCATTCTTAATAGCTGGTTCTGTTTTCAAAAATTCATTGATGCGTTGCTGACTTGCTTCCGCTTTTTGCACTAAGCTGGTTACCCAACCCACGCTTGCAAATGGCCATGTGAGCAAGTTGACATAAAAAACAAATTGCACGATGACTCCGGCTGTTATCTCACCTGCCATCACTTTGTGCGCGCCTATATATATAGTAAGTGCGGTGCTGAGACCAACGAGCAAAACGATGACGGGCATGAATGCCGCCTCTGCACTCACCTGACGCAGCACTTTGGATTTATATAAATCACCTTCGTGCCTGAACTCACTTTCGAAATGTGACTCGCGGCCAAATGCCTTGAGCACACGGATACCGCTGATGGTCTCCTGCACCATGGTGCTGAGCTTGCTCTGCTGCGCCTGCACACGTTCATTTCTGCGATGCATGATTCGGCTTACCGCGAATATGGCCACCATCATAAATGGCAATGGCGAAAGAGTATAAAGTGTAAGCTCGCGATCAATACGCCACATCACCACTACACAAAAAATGACAAGCACTACCATACTGAGTGTGTACATGATAGCCGGTCCCAGATACATGCGCACTCGATTTACATCTTCACTTATCCTGTTCATCAGGTCGCCTGTACGGTTGCGTTTGTAGAATGTCATATCTAAACGCTGGTAGTGCTCATACACCTCATTCTTCAAATCATATTCTATGTAGCGCGACATCACGATGATGGTCTGCCGTTGGTAAAAGAGAAAAACACCTTTGATAGCATAAATGACTATGTAAGCAATTGCAAGCAGCAGCGCTATATGTACTACCTGAGATGTAAAGCTGCCGGCTTGCAACTCGATGGAAGCATCAGTTTCAGACGAAAACCATGCAGCGAAGTTTTGCAGACTTGATGGTTTTTCCACATCTGCTGTTATAGCTCCAGCTTTCAATTTTTGTGAAGCATCCAACGCGCCTGCAAGAAAATCGATACCATCACGAACCAAAACTGGTGCATACACATTGAACAAATTGCCAAGAGCTATAAAGAGAAATCCCATGAAAAGCCTTCCGCGGTATTTCCACAAAAATTTATTTAGATAGCGCAGGGCTTTCATGTGTTGTCAGAGTCAGCCTTGTTTGCCGATGTGTAATTGTGCCTTATCCAGACTTTCAAAGCTTCACGTTTGAGAATCAATTTGGAAAGGGCAGTGAGTTTCTTTTTCTCGTCCAGCGCAGTCACATATTTTCTGAGTTGATACTCTGATAAGTCAACACGATTGATGATGCCGGCAAGTGATTGACTGCGCTCACTCACCGCTTTTGTAATCATGCGATATACTTCCTGCTCAAGCCATTCCGAATTTAAGTTTTCGGGTATCGGCTCTATTTCTATGTGCGGGTGAAAATCTTTTTTGAGTTGGTGATAAACCTGTGTGTACAACTGCGTGAAGTCAGTTTGTTTTTGCAACCCTGCTTCAGGAAACAAGGATGAGGTGACGCCTGACTTCATGTTTCGATTTGTTGCATGCTCACCCATTCTTCTTCACATATTCTTTGAGTTTGCCGCGCTTTGCAGCTCTCAGCATTTTGCGCATACATCCGGCTTTCGATATTTCCTTGCTTTGTGCCGCGAGTGCTGCTACCACCTTCAATCCTTCCACCTGCAATTCTGCATTGGTCTTTTGCTTTTCGTGTTCCAATACATACAGTGCAATGCCATGCATGTAGGTGTAGAGCAAATCAGGAAACTCATTGGTGCAACACAAAACTTTTGTATCAATACTGATGGTTGGTTCCGGTGTGCCTGCCAGCCACTCCAGCACATAAGCATTGGCCATGCTGCGCTGTTGCACTTGTTCGCCTAAAGGTGTGCGGCACAGCCAGCGCAATGTTTTTTTCACTAACTCTTTATCGCGCGCATAGTCCTCAGCCGTTTCCCAGTGGTAAGTTTCGGGTATGTCAGGACATTGCGCATGCACACTTGTTTGCACAACCAATGAAACAACCATCAATATGTGTCGCAACCATTTCATCAATTCAATGTTGTTGACTTTTCATTAAAGTTGATTCCAAGTTGGTTTAGCTCGCGCATAACAGGTTCATACACTTCACGCATCACAGGCAGTTGCACACCTGCCAGTTTTATCTGTTCTTGTAAAATGAGTTTGGCGGCTATAGCCATCGGCAAACCTACTGTAGCAGACATTGCAGTGTAAATGGGGTCTTCGCCAATGCTCACCAAAGAAGATTGCATTTCATGTTTTTGTCCATTTAGTTCATAAATGAACCGATGCCACATAACTATCATGTCTTTGTCATCAACCTCAAGTTTCCATTTCTCTTCTATCAGTTTTTGCAAGGCCATTGCCGGTGTGCCTTCATTTATGTCCAGCTTCTTTTCTGTAAAAATGCCAAGCCATTGCAGCTTGTGCATTACCGCATCATCGGCTCCGGTGCACAGGCGTACCGCGTCTTGGAGCGTTTGGCCATTGCTGCGAGTCACAAATGATGAGGTAAGTTGATGCCACATC
>JBJXFP010000039.1:0-3622 GCA_046155615.1 Flavobacteriales bacterium
CGGCAGCCATGCGCATGGGCAGGCTTTGCATATCAGCCTGCTCATTGTAGTAGAGTGTGCTCTTGTATTCGAAGTTGATTTTCTCAGGTGTAAAAAATGATTGGGCAAATGCCTTGCGGCTGAGGGCTACTGAGGTAAACTGAGTTGCAAGTTTTTCAATCACTTGCAATTCTTCATCACTCACTTCGCCTTCTGCTTCGCGGGCGAGCAGCAGGTCAAGTTCATCTTCAGTGATAGGTAGCTCAGGTTTTTTGAGCTGTTGCTTGCCATCAAATACTTCTGAGTTGAAGGCATATCCTGCGGCAGCATCCACATCATCAAGCTCATCAGCTAAGTCAGGATTGGCTTTGATAAAATCATGAAACTCGCTCACCAGATGGTCAGCAAGATTTCCTTCGAGGTAGTCGAGGAAAAAGGCTTCATAATTTTCTCTTGTGATCTTCATTTTTTTATTGGGGCAAATGCTCTTCGTTCAATCAACACGGGCGAAAAATTTTTCACCCCTACAACACGTTGTCCATTTTCACCAGATACTGTTTCAAAGCCACGCGGGCGCGGTAGATGTACACCTTGACCTGCGATTCATTGAGTCCGGTTATTTTTTCTATTTCTTCGTAGCTGTAGCCTTCATAGTCGCGCAGCATCACCACACTTTTCTGCACGGGTGGCAATCTGTCTAAAGCCTCGTTCAACACCTCATTGAGATCGGAATATTGCCTATTGCTTGTATTGATGCCTGTTCGCAATTCATTCGCCTGGTAGTCCACATGCCTTTTTTCTCTGCGCATCTGGTCTATCATGGTGTGGTAGCCGGCAGTGAAAATGTAGCTCTTGGCTTTTTCAAAACTTACTTCTTCCACCTTCATCCACAGCTTGGCGTAAGTCTCCTGCACGAGGTCTTTGGCCTTGTCCCTGTCCTTCACATTTTTGAGAAGGAAACGGTAAAGTCCGTCACTATGCAAGTCAACACAATTATTGTATTCGCCTACGGTCACTGTTAAGGGAAGGGTTTTTTCAAAAGTTGTGACGCCCGGTTTTGCAGAATAGTTACAACAGAAAACAAATCTTTCTTTCCGGCAAGGGGTGGCTAACTCAAAGTGCGGCAAGTCCGGCTTTCGCGGCCTGCAATTTTTCAAGCATGACTTTGGCCTGATCTATTTTCATTTGTTTGTCTCTCATGTCGCTGGTGGTGGCATCCAAATCTGCTTTATCTGCATTTATATCTGCGTTGTGTTTGTCAATGTCAGCATTCAGCTCTGCCATGCGCATCTGAAGTTTAGCCTCCCCTTGTTCTGCTTTTATGATTTCGTTTTCTGTTTTGGTTTGAGCTTCATTGGCGTCTGTCATGTTCTCCTGAAGCTTTTCCATTTTGCTGCGCAATTTTTCTAAGTCCTTCATCACCTTCTCTCCTTGTTTAGTATTCAGTGCCCCCGTGCTGTTCAGTTTGCTGTATTCTGTTTCTTTTGTTTTTATCAAATCGCTTTGGGCACTTGCTTCTTTCTCTGCCTGGTCCACGGCCTTTTTGTTTTGTTCCAATGAACTGTTCAACGCATTTACCTCATTGCGACTTTCGGTCAGTTTGGCTCCGTTTGTTCTTATGCTTTCATCTAATTTTTGTTTGGCGTTGTTGTGGTCGGCTATGGAGCCGTTGAGTTTCTCCTCGTGCTTGCGCAGTTTTTCCATGTCGCGTACTTGCTCGTCATAGTGCCTTTGCTGATGTGCTATGTGCATTTCATATTGCTTCAGGTAAAAATCCTTGGCGTGTTGTTTCAATGTTGCCTTCACCTTGGCAAACATCTCTGCATCGTCTGTATCGGTTAAAAATTTTCCGCTCTTTTCTATCAGCAGATACATGCGTGAGGCATCAGCGTCTTTTTCAGTTTTGAAATAGATGCTCAAAGTATCGGTGCTCCAATCAGCTATGCGCACAGCTTTGCAGGCGTTCCAGCCAGCGAGGCGTTTGCCTTCAATCATGTATTTGGTTTCAATGAATTTTTTCCAGTCTTTCAGCAAGTCATCATCATCAGCATGCACCAAATAAGTCAGTGCGGGCCTGGTAGCTTCGCTGAATGTTATCTGTTGCGTTTCGAAAGCAATGCTGGGCGTGGTAACAAGCTGCTGTGCGAATTTGTCAGCTTGTGCGGTAACCAAAACGTTTGTGAAAAGAATAAAGCAGAAGGCAAGAATGGTTTTCATTGATGAAGTACTTATGTAATGAGCGAAGGTAGCTTGTCAGATGAAATAATTTCGAAGCCATCCGGCAATTGTTATTCGGCCTCTACTTTGGCCGCAAGCAATCAACAGTAAATCATGACCAAATCAAATCGCCTTACTCTTTGGATCTTCATTGCCCTTGTTATTGGAGTGGTTACGGGTGTTTATCTGAACAAAGCCTATCCTTTGAATGCGGATGGAATTTCCAATGAAGCACTGACAAAAATTCTCGATAATATCACCATTCTCACGGATGTTTTTTTGCGATTGATAAAGATGATCATTGCCCCACTCGTTTTTTCTACGCTTGTTGTTGGAGTTGCAAAACTTGGAGACATCAAGGCTGTTGGGCGCATCGGTGGTAAGACAATGCTTTGGTTCATCACTGCATCTTTTGTTTCGCTTCTGCTTGGTTGTTTGCTTGTCAATCTTTTTCAACCCGGCACTATGATGCATCTGGAACTTCCTCCACTTGATGCAGACACCGGAATTGATAAAGCAGCAATGACTTTAAAAAACTTCATCACGCACATCTTTCCAAAAAGTGTAATTGAAGCAATGGCCGGAAATGAAATCTTACAAATCGTTGTGTTCAGTTTGTTCTTCGGAGTAGCCACCGCTGCTATTGGCGAAAAGGGGCAGCCCATTATCAAAGCATTGGATGCCGTGGGCCACGTGATGTTGAAGATTACAGGCTTTGTTATGAATTTCGCTCCGTTCGCGGTGTTTGCTGCCATGACAGCAGTGGTGGCGAAAAAAGGAATTGGTGTGCTTTCCACATATGGCATTTTCATCGGAGAGTTTTACTTAGGTCTGATGTTGCTTTGGGTGTTGTTGCTGTTCGTGGCATTTCTGCTGGTGCGCAAAAGAGTGTGGACGCTCATTACACGCATCAAGGAGCCATTGCTACTTGCATTTTCCACTGCAAGCAGTGAAGCAGCTTTTCCAAAAACAATGGAAGAGCTTGAGCGCTTTGGATGCAAAAACAAGATTGTGAGTTTTGTCCTTCCCCTTGGCTATTCATTCAATTTAGATGGCAGCATGATGTATATGACGTTTGCCAGTTTATTCATTGCTCAGGCTTATGGCATTCATCTCAGTTTTGATCAGCAAATTTCTATGCTGCTTGTGCTGATGATCACCAGCAAAGGCATTGCAGGTGTGCCCCGTGCCTCTCTGGTTGTTATTGCGGGTACACTCGCATCATTTGGAATTCCTGAGGCAGGACTGTTGTTGCTTCTGGGTGTTGACCACTTGCTGGACATGGGCCGCAGTGCTACCAATGTGGTGGGCAATGCAGTGGCTACTGTAGCGGTGAGCAAGTGGGAGAAAAGTTTGGAACATTGATTTTTCACATACAGAATTTCATTGAAAATGCAGAGACGGATCTCAGCTAATTGGATACTCT
>JBJXFP010000052.1:0-3623 GCA_046155615.1 Flavobacteriales bacterium
CATGAATGAACCTGATGCAGAGGGTCAGGAAACTGTCGCTGCGATGGACATACTTGTGCCGGGCATTGGAGAAATCATTGGCGGATCGCAGCGGGAAGAAAGATATGATGTGCTGGTGAAGAAGTGCGAACAGTTCAACATACCTCAGGATCACATCTGGTGGTATTTGGAAACACGCAAATTCGGAACTTGCGAGCATGCAGGCTTTGGTCTCGGCTTCGAACGTCTCATCATGTATGTTACCGGAATGCAGAATATCCGCGATGTGATTCCTTTTCCGCGAACACCTCTCAATGCTGAATTCTAACAAACCGAATTGAAACAAGGAAACCAACCTAACTAGGTTGGCTTCTTTGTTTGGATGTGATTCATCTTATTTCTTGCCACCTCTGCCGCTAGCTTTAGCAGGTTTTGCTCCACCACTTTTCTTAGCGGGCTTTTCTACTCCATTTGCTTTTTCCTGTTTGCTTGATTTGCCTGCTTTTGGGTCCTTCTTTGGTTGCTTTTGAGTTTTTTCTGCTTTGTTCACCTTGCCTGCTTTTTCATTTTTTGTATTGGCTTTGTTGGCATCATGCGTCTTGATGGCTTTTCGCTCTCTGTGTTTCAAATGAGCGTCTTTGTAGTGCCCATGCACAGTAGCTGAGTGCGCGCGATGAGTGCGATAAACAGCATGTGCCTTTGAACATCTGTGCAAATGAACCACATGAAAATGTGAGCGGTAATGACCACAATATCCATGGTGAGCTCTCCATCCAAAGGGTCGCCATGGCTTCCACCATGCAGGATATGCGCGCCAATGCCAAGGCGAAACCCACGGACGATATGCAGGAGCATAAACAAAGCGTACACTCGGCCATAGCCAAACGTTTACCACCATGATTCGGGTTTCAATAGCCGCTGATGGACCGCCTTTTCCGCCCTCTGCTTTTTCGTCCAATGCTTCTACATAAATGCCTTCACCATACAATTCTTCATCACCAACTATTTGCCCTTGTGCTGTCGCTTCACCGGTTTTTTCTATTTCGATTGCAGCTACGTCTTGCGATTCATTTTCATTCACTGCTACTTGCAGTGCAAAGGCATGCGCATCGCCATCGGCATGGTCTTCCACGCGTACATAATCTATTTCACCATCTTCATTCATGTCAAGGTTGTTCACGTGGTTGGCCTCTGTGTTCAGTGCCTTTTCAAAATCCTCGATGCTTGTAGCCTTACTGAACAGTTCTAAGGCACCCTGCAATGAAAAATGGTCGCCTGCAAGACCTGTGCTGTCTTCTTGGGCAATGGATGCCACCGCACATGAGAGCAGGCTGAGTGAAAGAATGAATTTTTTCATAAAGTTGTGTTTGTCTGTATGTGACTGCTTGAGCAGGCAATGGTTTAACCTGAGTGCAAACATGCGATTATTGCAAGATGTTGCGCTGGAGCAGACAATGGGTTATACAATTGATACCGATATCTATTCTGATGTTGGTGGCTGCTGCGCTGCGCTTGTGGAATGTGATGCATATTCCATTCACACACGATGAATACAGCAGCATGTTCAGGGCTGATCATGACAGCCTCGGGGCTATGATTCAACAAGGTGTTATCACGGATACACATCCACCACTTTCTCAATTTATTTATTACTTCCTAATACATAACGGAGGTAAACACGAGCTTTGGATAAAGTGGCCTTATCTGCTGATGGGCATTGGAAGCGTTTGGCTATTGTATCGATTGGGTGCTCGCTGGTTCAATGCTACCGCTGGTTTGTTGGCTGCGTCCTTTTTTGCAGTATTGCAGGAGTGTGTTATGCATTCGCAGATAGCACGCCCTTATGCACTAGGTTGTTTTTTGATTTTGTGTGCGGCTCATTTGCTCACCACCCTTTTATTTTCTGAAAGACGAATAGGTATAGGACATCGAATGGTGACTGCGCTTATGCTGGCACTTTGTGCCTTGTCGCATCACTTCTGTATGTTGGCAGCTTTTCTTTTGTTTCTCGGATTTGTTTTTCTAAGGGGCAAAACAAAATGGAAGGAACTGTTGATGACAGGTGTTTTCGCTTTGGTGCTTTATGCGCCCAACCTTTTTATTCTAAAGGCACAGCTCGCTCAAGGAGGTATTGGCACTGTGGTGGGCAAACCATCTGCTGATTTCCTTTTGCAGTATTTCCAATACCTGCTGCATTTTTCCTGGGCCATGCTTGCTATGGTGGTGCTGGCATTTGCCTTTACAGTGGTAAAGCGAAGCAGGACTGTTTCATGGCAATGGTCTGCATTTGCGTTGCTCTTGTTTTTACTAAGTTACTCAGCTGGTTATTTCTATTCCACTTACATGGTGCCCGTCATGCACTTCAGGGTATTGTATTTCTCCTTGCCGTTTTTGTTCTTGTTCATCTTCTCATTTGTGCGTGAGGTGTCTTTGCGGTGGAAGATCGGAATCATACTTCCGATATTGTTGATAGGCAGTTACTCATTGATTTTTGAAAGGTATCACTACAGAATTTTCTATACCTCAGGCTATGAGGGTGTGTGGCAGGATGCTACAGAGACCACGCTTACCAATGCTACACAGACGAACTTGCTGGCTTACACTCCTTACATGATGCAGTATCAGCAGGCCAAATGGGGTGACACATTAGATTTCATCAATCCGGATAGCTCATGGACTATGAAGAACTATGTGAAACTGATTGGAGAATGTGAAGACGAGGCATTCGCGGTTGGTTTTACCATGCAGTATTACAAACCCCCTATTGAGGTGTTGGGTATGCTCATGAAAAAGTATGGCCACGCTTCTTTGCACCATAACTACTTTAACTCTTGGTTTTACTCTTTCGGAAAGGGAAAAGATCGTATGAATACTTCACGCATCTTCGGTCCTGATCATTGTAAATACGAGATAGCGGAACAACTGCATTCGGATGATAGTTTAGAAGGGAATACACTATCATTTTCTCCTGCTGATGAATTTGGCTATCAATGCAGTTTCTTACCTGATTCTAATCTCATAGCCCATCGCGACTGGGTAATTGCTCACGTGGATCTTACCCATGGTGGCAGCCTGCATGCTTCTTTGGTGATGGAGATAAAGGTGGGAGAGGAACGCATTTACTACAAGGAAACGGCATTGAGCGATTTTGCCACCGAAGGCAGCAATCGTATGGATGCATTTAATGCATTGTATACCGTGGACGTATTGCGTGAGTCATTGCCCTATGAGGTGTCAGCTTACATCTGGAACAAAGGCGACTCGCTCCAAATTCATGCTTTGGATTTTTACATCATAGATGGCAATCCCCTGATGTATGCCTTGCAAGAGCCTGTAGAAGGAGAATTCTTGAAAAAGCTGCCGCTGCGTTGAGGGTGTGTAAACTTACTTTAATTTCACCGAATATAACTTTCAAGCAGTATGCTAAGGCAATCGCTACAACAAAAACTACAAGTAAAACTTTCACCGCAACAAATTCAACTGATGAAAATGTTGCAGATTCCTACCATGGAGTTGGACCAGCGCATCAAAGATGAGATGGAGAGCAACCCTGCGCTGGAAGAAGGACAGGACGAGGAAGAAAAGGAAAAGGAGGAAGAGGACATGTCGCCCGAAGAGGTGGAGGCAGAGAATGAAGAAAAGAC
>JBJXFP010000054.1:0-46045 GCA_046155615.1 Flavobacteriales bacterium
CAGCTTTTCATGGAAGAGGGAAAAAGTGATGCGGCCGTTATGGCCACTGCACGCACACTGGGTCGCGAGTTTGTGGTGAAGGTGACGGGAAAAGTAGCGGAGCGTTTTTCTAAAAACCCAAACATGCCCACTGGTGATGTGGAAGTGTGGGTAGAAAAATTGGAAGTACTCAATGCTTCGAAAACTCCTCCCTTCACCATAGAAGATGAAAGCGATGGCGGTGATGATTTGCGCATGCAATGGCGCTATTTAGATCTGCGCAGAAATCCGCTTCGAAAAAATTTAGAGCTGCGCCATCGGATGAGCATAGAGGTGCGCAAGTTCTTGGACTCCCTGAATTTTCTTGAAATAGAAACACCTTATCTGATAAAAAGTACTCCCGAGGGTGCACGCGATTTTGTAGTGCCAAGCCGCATGAATCCCGGACAGTTTTATGCATTGCCGCAATCACCGCAGACTTTCAAGCAGATATTGATGGTAGCAGGTTACGATCGCTATTATCAAATAGTACGTTGCTTCCGCGATGAGGATTTGCGTGCTGACCGTCAGCCTGAGTTCACACAGATAGACTGCGAGATGGCATTTGTAGAGCAGGAAGACATCCTCAACACTTTTGAAGCCTTGGTGCGTCACATTTTCAAAGTGGTGAAGGGAATAGACATAGCCAGCGTGCCGCGTATGTTGTATGCAGATGCGATGAATGATTATGGAAATGATAAGCCCGACATTCGTTTTGAAATGAAGTTTCAATACCTGAACGATGCAATGAAAGGAAAAGGTTTTGCCATTTTCGACAATGCTGAAACTGTGATTGGAATTGTGGCACCGGGTTGTGCGAACTACACACGCAAGCAAGTTGATGAATTGACCGAGTGGGTGAAGCGCCCGCAGATTGGGGCGAAGGGATTGGTGTATTGCATGTGTAATGAAGACTCCGAAGGAGCGGGCGTTACATTCAAATCGTCAGTAGATAAATTCTATACACCAGAAGACTGGAAAGTGATTGCTGAAAAAGCAGGAGCGAAAGAGGGCGATTTGATTTTGATACTAAGTGGTGATTTAAACGCAACGCGCAAACAAATGAGCGAATTGCGTTTACTGATGGGTGCACGCCTTGGCCTTCGCAATGCAGATGACTTCAAGCCATTGTGGGTATTAGACTTCCCTCTGCTTGAGTTCAATGAAGAGAGCAAACGCTGGCACGCCATGCATCATCCATTCACTTCACCTAAGCCCGAGCACATTCATTTGCTGGAAAGCGACCCTGGCAGCGTAAATGCTAATGCGTATGACTTTGTATTGAACGGTGTAGAAATCGGTGGAGGATCTATTCGTATTCACGACAGAAGTGTACAGTCACGCATGTTCAACCTGCTCGGCTTTACACCGGAAGAAGCGCAATCACAGTTCGGTTTCTTGCTCAATGCATTTGAATATGGAGCACCACCGCACGGTGGTATCGCATTTGGTTTCGACCGTTTGTGTTCACTCTTTGGTGGTCAGGAAGGCATTCGCGATTTCATAGCGTTCCCCAAAAACAATAGTGGTCGTGATGTAATGATAGATGCGCCAAGTGAAATTGCGAAGGCACAGTTGGAGGAGTTGGGTATTGGAATAAAATGACCGTAGTGGTATCACTTCAATTCCCGTTTTACAAACCGCACAATCGCGTCATGGCATTCAACCATATCAACTCCTGCTCTAATCAGATTGGGTCAACAGCCACTCAATCCGTCACCACCAATTTCTCTGTGGCTATCACCTCGCCTCGCCCTACTGCGTCATGCTGAGAACTCCGCAGATTTTGCATCGCACAAGACAGGAAAGTGTGAGCCGATTGTCGGTCGATATGCAATAACCCCTCCCTACCTTCGCCTTCCATGACAGACGACTTTGTAACCATATACATCTGCGCCTATGCCAACGAGGTAATGCTGCCGCGCATGCAATTAGAAGCCGAAGGAATAGCGTGTTTTGTAAAAGATGAATACACTGACCCCATCGTGTCCATTGCCAATGGTGGCGTTAAGCTACAGGTAAGGGAGCAGGACTGCGAGCGGGCAATAGATATACTCACAGGGGCCGGGTTTCTTGGCAAAGAAGGATAATATTCCGTTCCCCCACAATCAATCTATTTTTTTCCCCTCAATAATTACCGTATAGCCTCCCCCTTGGCCACCATGGTGGAAATAGTAGTGGAGACTGTCAGGCGCGATAAATGGCTTAGTACGATCCGGCCCGTAGAGCTTGATGTTTCGTCCCCCGCTGTTTATGCTGTCGGTTATAATGATGTAGTCGCAAGTTGCTCCGGGTTTCACCGTACCAGGCCTTTCGTAGTATGTTCCACTGCTCCCTTCATCATGACTGTATGTAGATACTGAAGACTTGATATGCCAATTGCCAAAGTATAGCCCAATTGGCGGGCAATATGAATCCGTTTCAGAATCCTTTCGGCAGCCTAACACCAACAAGAGCGATGCAAGAAATACAAAGCTCAGGGTTTTGTTGATTCTTCTTTTCATCATGCATCATAGGTTGTACGCGGATGATATTACAAGCGCAAGTTAATTCACCCCAGTTCCCCGTGAAATTCCTCCCCTACAGCCTCCCCTTCAGCAAATCACGGTATTCGTTCTTTGCCTTTCGGTATCTATTAGCCTGTCGTTAAGGCCATATTTGGTTTCCTTGTCGCCCATTGGCACTTCACACAGCCGCCAACTGCCCCCTACCCTCCCCTTTTCATCATCATTTCCTTCAATTCCTGGTACTTCTCCATCCATTGGTTGCCCAAAGCCAATGCCTGATTGCATTCAGCCCGTACCTGCTTCTTTTCATCATCCTTTGTGGCCGTCAGTCGGTTCTCCAGAAATCTATCCGGCAGCGGATTCATGACCCGCGACACGAAGTCAATACCCGTAATCTCCTGCAGGGCCACCAAAAAGCCCAAGGAGTATTGGCCCTTCTTGCAATGATCATAAAAAGTAGTTCGGCTGATGCCCATCTGCCTGCAAATTTCAAGGATGGTCATGCCCGGGGGCATGTGCAGGTGCAGGTATTCCATCAGTTCAAAAGAACCAATCAATTCATTCGCGTCTTTGAGCTTCCGCGCATTCAGTTTCTTAGGGTGGATGCGGCCTGTGATAGGCTCGCGCTCTTTTTTGCGTGCCATGGAGTTGTGTTTATTATCCAACAAGCCCGCTTAACGCCCGGGCTTGGCGTTTTATTGTATACAAACTTCCGGTTGGCTTCCCTACGCTCCATTTTGGGGAGCTAAACAAGGCGTTTCATCACCTTCAAGGGTTAATTTGTAAACAATACCGAACACCATGTATTAAAAAGCTTACATCGTGTACATACATCGCTACATGCTGTAAGCAAAACGCTACAGGGTGTAAACCATTCCATACAGCGTGTTCATTTTTTGGGGCACTGTGTTCCGCATGGCTTACAATCTGTTCAGCATTCATGACACCGTGTTCAATATGCCGAACAGTGTGTAAGCAAACTTTGACAAACAGGGGCAGCAACCTCCTTTCATCGACAGCCATTACCTATTGACTATCAACATGTAACTATTTTGTCTAATAGAATTTGACTTCCCCTTCGCCATGCATATACTTTTGGTTCCATGTGAAACCCACCGGTGAAACAAACCACAGGAATACGTTCACAAGCAAACAACACAGCATATAAAACACAAGATCATGGAAGCAAAAAGAGAAAACTACCTGAGCATGTTGGTAAAGGTATCCACCTTCCACACCGATGAGGCCGCTGCTATAGCCACTGCCCTGCCCGGACACGCTGACCTCAAAGTAGAATTTGACGAGAAGCTGGCAGACATGGAGGCCACCGCTGCCGCCTCAGAGCTGGACATCTCCGGATTCGCTGCCGCCAAAGAAGCACGTGCCAAGGCATTGATAGCATCCACCTACAAGGTAGGCAATGCCTGCGCCATCAAGCTCACCGTAGATGGTGACGAGGGGGATGACAGTGCCATGGTGAACTGGAACAAAAGCGAGTTGGATAGCATGCGCGATGCAGAACTCTATATGGCAGGGCTCAACACCTGGACCATAGCAGACCCCATTAAAGCCACACTGGTACCGTATGGCGTTACCGCAGCCGATGTGGATGCCATGGTGGGCCTGCGCAATCAATACCGCGCCATTTACCAGATGCCCGGCAAAAAGATAGGCAAGCGCGCTGCTCTGCTGAAGCGTTTTGACGCTCAGATGGAAGACATGCGCGACTTCCTGGAGAAGAAACTCGATCAGATATTCAAAGGGTTGTTGGTGTCTGATCCGCTGCTTTATGACACGTATCAGAATGTGCGCAAGATTGATGATGCAGGTACAGGGGGCAATCACACCATTACGGGGGTGGTTCCGTCCAACACAACTGCATCATTTGAGGTTCCGTTCGCCATCACCGGCATGGACATGCTCCTCAAGTCAATGAATACTTTCGTAGGCGCTGCCAACCCGCTGCAATTCTATTACGCAGCAGTGCAAGATGGCCCGCCCCGTGATGGATTTACGCCCATCAGCCTCACTCCCGGCACCAGCATCACCCGCGACATGGAGCAATATGACTATGATCCCATGCGCCCGTTCTTCACCGTTCGCAACTTGGACAACAGCAGTACGCAGACCTTCAAATTCACGAAGGAGATATAAAACTTCGGTCAGTTTCATGTGAAACGGAAAAGGCCCGCTATCGGAGCGGGCCTTTCTCATTCAATATATGGCGGGTCTAATCAAAGAATCCCAAATGCCTTTTAATCCTCGTCAAACCGGTGCGGGGAATCCAGCGTATCCGGCCTTTCAGGCTTCCTTTTAGGCTGCCTTCGTAGGATTTGGAAAGTGATAACAGTACAAACAAAGCCAAGTAACAGTGGCAATAGTATGAATCTTAGTGCCTCGCTATATGCGGACTCCAGACCGTGTTCATTCTCCCAAGCTATAGGAGCAGAGATAAAAGAACTTACTCCAAGCCTAGCTCCCAGCCAAAAGCTGGCAATACCAATGACTACCCAAAGCCAGGGGTGTAGGCGCTTTTCTCGCGCCCTGTGATAAAAATAATAGCCGATAACTCCGTAGATAATCAGGCTCATGAGAGGCAAAAGAAGAACTATCATATGAATTTCTCTTTGTTTGGCGTTTCATTTTCCATTGTTTGGGGGCTATCCAGCACATCCGGCAGAGAACCCTGCTCTTCCTTTTGCGACTTCAGTATGAACCAGGCAATGGTACAAGCCAGAATGCCACCAGCGACTGACGCTAAGCTCGAACCGGAAATAGAGCCGATACCCCAATCGTCCTTCACCACATAGGGGACAACAAGGTGGCTCGTCAACACAAGCGGAACGTAGTAACTCACTGCACCAACAGTTCCCCAAAACACACCGCTCAGGCCCTTCCTTTCGGCCTTCTGGTAGAAGGCCCAAAGAACAAAGACGAGGAGAACAATTTCTAACATCTGTCTTGTTACTATGGTTAACTACTTGGCCAAATGTACCATCAGCACAGAGATATCGCTTGGATTTACCCCACTGATCCTTGAGGCTTGGCCAAGACTTTCGGGTCGTATTTTGGTAAGTTTCATCCGTGCCTCTGTACTCAGACTGTTCAGTCGGTGGTAGTCAAAGTCGATGGGCACCTTCATGTGGTCCAGCTTGGTCAGCTTGTTCGCCATGTCGCGCTCCTTTTCCATGTAGCCGCTGTACTTGATATGAATTTCCACCTGTTCCAGCACCTCATCAGCCTGCGGGCCAAGCGCAGCAGCCTTTTCAGCCATGGCTGGCAGAAAGGCCACAAAATCAGTCAAACTCACCCCGGGTCTACCGATTATACCTCCAAGCTTCACTTTTTGGGTTAATGGCGAGCTATGGAGGTTTCTGAGGTAGTCGTTCGCCTCTTCTGGTGCTATGCTGAGGTCATTCACGTATTTCAGCCAATCGTTCTTCTCAGCCAGCTTCCTTTCTATGCGGTGCAGACGTTCGTCACTGGCCAAGCCAATGGCATGGGCGAGGGGGGTCAATCGTTCGTCTGCATTGTCTTGCCGCAGTAGTGTGCGGAACTCAGCACGGCTGGTAAACATACGGTAAGGCTCCTCGGTGCCCTTGGTAATTAAGTCGTCTATTAATACGCCAATATAGGCTTGGTCGCGGTTCAGCACAAACGGGTCGCGGTCTTGTACACTTAGGGCAGCGTTAATACCCGCCATCTGGCCTTGGCAGGCGGCTTCCTCGTAGCCGGTGGTGCCGTTTATCTGGCCCGCCAGGAAAAGCCCCGGAAGTTCTTTGGTTTCCAGCGTGTGCTTCAATTGCTCCGGTGGAAAGTAGTCGTACTCGATGGCATAGCCGGGACGGAACATCCGTGCATTTTCGAAGCCGGGTATGGCTTGTAGCGCCTTGTATTGCACATCTTCCGGCAACGAGGTGGAGAATCCATTAACATATATCTCCACCGTATTCCAGCCTTCAGGTTCTACAAAAAGCTGGTGCTGGTCTTTGTCTGCAAAGCGGGTTATTTTATCCTCGATACTGGGGCAGTAACGGGGCCCAACACCCTGTATGCGGCCCGCAAACATGGGTGACTGCTCGAAACCTGTAGCTAATATATCATGTACCGCTTGATTGGTATAAGTTATCCAGCAGTTGCGCTGTTTAGTGATAGGAGGGGTGTCCAAATAAGAGAACTTACCGGGCTTCTCATCCCCCTCTTGCACCTCCATCTTAGTATAGTCCAATGAGCGTCCATCTATTCGGGGAGGAGTGCCCGTTTTCATCCGCCCCGAGCGGAAGCCCAGCGAGTTTAATTGTTCGGTTAATCCCTCAGAACGCTTTTCGCCAATGCGTCCACCACCAAATTGCTTCTCCCCAATGTGTATCACGCCATTCATAAAGGTTCCGCTGGTGATAATAACGGCCTTACAATTAAACTTAATGCCCATTCCTGTAGTACACCCCGTTACGCGTCCATTTTCCACGTGGATTTCGCGCACCATGTCCTGCCAGAAACCCACATTAGGTGTTTGCTCCAGCATCATACGCCATTCCTCAGCAAACCGCATGCGGTCGTTCTGTGTACGCGGGCTCCACATGGCAGGCCCTTTGCTTCTGTTAAGCATACGAAACTGAATGGCAGAGCGGTCGCTGACGATACCGCTGTAACCCCCCAAGGCATCTATCTCGCGCACAATCTGTCCCTTTGCTATACCGCCCATGGCAGGGTTGCAACTCATCTGGCCAATCTTGTTCATGTCCATGGTGATTAATAATACCTTGGAACCCAAGTTGGCCGCTGCTGCCGCAGCCTCATTGCCGGCATGGCCAGCGCCTACTACTATGATGTCGTATGTGTTGTGCATTAACTTCTTTTCCTTTAACCATTAATCAGGTTAAAGACCAGTTTTATCATCTTCTCCTTCTCGTCCGGATAACTTTGTGCCGCACGCAAAGCTAAGGCAGTGGGGTCAAGTGCGATCAAGCAATCGGGTAAATAGCCCATTGGCAGCTCCGGGTGGCGCATTTGAAGTTCCCGCGGTAACCGACCGAGATGATCGTGTCTAAGTTATAGTGTTCGATTTCGCGGGAAGCCCCACGGGAATCTTGGGTTTGAATTGTCGCAAATTTTGCGATAGTCGCTCCTTCCATCAGTTCTACCTCCTTACGAACATTGGTAATGGTTTTATCTCTCCCGATTTGTAAAAACCGATCGCCTTTTGAAGAATGCCTTCGATTCTTTGCAGGGGAAGGTCTTCGGCAGGATCAAGCAACATTATTTTCATTCTCGATCGGGCCTCCTGAATTAAAAACGGCTCATCAAAACGTTTTCCCTCCACAATGCCTATGTAGGGCCGGCCATATTTTTTGTGCCCCCAGAGATAACAAAACATCTATCTCTTGTAGCAAAAGAAAGGCGTGTCATACTTCCGCACAGTTTGATGGCTTTGTCTTGTTGCAAGTGGAAGTTATCAAGCGCCTCCATTTCACTTCAACCGCTCAAGTACACCTTTTCGCTTTACAATGTTTTTGTAGTCCCATTGTATTTCTTTCGATTTACCAAGCCACCGTTTCAAATTTTTAGAGTTGACTTCCTCCGTGGAATTGTAAAAAACAGACGCGTCTTTGAATTTTTCTCCACGCGTGTCTAAACTAGCCTCATCAAAATCGGCTCCGCTCCAAAACATGAGGCGGATTCCCTTCTTCTCTTTGCTGTATCCCACTATAGGATTGCCATTCAAAAACCAGACTGGGTGCGCGTGCCAGACTTTGTTCTCTGCGCCTTCAAGATGTTGGTCTATCTCTTTCGCAAGCAGGCTACAGATTTCCTTGTCTTCCGGATTTAGCGCACCGTTGTATGCTGATGTGTCTTTGTTCATGCACGCAATATTACCAAGGCGCAAAACAATTCAGGATGTGGATATTGCTATGAGTCATTTAGCAAATCCAAACACTCATCCTCCTTCGCCCGCATCCTCTTCGCATCTGCGGGCGTTTTGTCTTTGTAATCGAGCAAGTGCAATACGCCATGTATCATCACACGGTGCAATTCATTAGCGATGGGTACGCCAAGTGTTTTTGCATTGTCGCGCACCCTGTCTACACTGATGTAAATCTCGCCACTGATCTCCTTCTCTGAAGAGTAGTCAAACGTGATGACATCGGTATAATAGTCATGGCGCAGGTGATCGTGATTCATCCGCAAGAGATATTCGTCAGAGCAAAAAATGAAATTGATTTCACCTACGTCTTTCCTTTCTTTCTTCACAACACGGGCTATCCACTCGCGCAATGCAATGCGTTGCGCCAGTTTGTATCGAATATCTGCAAGAAAAAAGTGAATTGGGCTTTTCATGATTTGTGCTAAACAAAACAGGCGACTTCAAGCCGCCCGTTTTCAAACTACTTATTGAAATATTCTTTTATGCAGCCTGTGCTTCCAGGACTGCGAAATCCATAATGGCGATGCGGCCACCATCCTCAAAAGTGCAGGCATCGCTGAGCTGTCGCATCAGGAATACACCACGGCCATGGGGCTTCTCAAGGTTTTGCGGAGCGGTAGGATCGGGCAGGTTGTCGTAGTCGAATCCGGGGCCTTCGTCTTCCACGGTGAAGCGCATTATCTTTTCATCTATGATATCGAATGTAACGGTGACTTGCTTGGCAGCATCCAGCTTATTGCCGTGCACGATGGCATTGTTCACGGCCTCAGTCATGGCTATGAGCAGTTCACCGTAGTAGTCTTCTTTCACGCTGTATTCAGCCGTTACATCGTCAATGAGGCGCTCCGCGATGTAGATGTTTTCCAGTACCGATGGAAACTTTAGGGTGCGTTTTGCTGAGGGCATAGGTGTCTTTTGTGTTTGGTCGCAAAGAAAGTTATTTCGTGCCAAGCTTGTTGAAGTACGAATTTACTTTTTCCTTGTAGTAAGGTTTCAGGCTGGGCGGAACAGTTTTCAACAGTTCAGTTTCCTGTTGTTTTTTGCGGATGTAGGCTTCGTATTTCTGAGGATTGCTGGTGGGGTAATCTGTGGCTTCGTTGCTCTTGCGTTTTTCTTCCTGGCCGCGAATGCGCTCGGCTTCTTCGGCTTTCAGCAGGCGTATTTCTATATCGCGCTGCCTGCGTATTGTCTCTTCATCTATCTGGTTGTTGACGATGTCTTTTTGAATTTCTTCCATTTCCTTGGAAATCTGCTTCATCTCATTGCCGGTACCGCTTCCGTCTTCATTCATCTCTGCGGCCTTTTCTTCAACAGCCTTGCGAATGGCCGATTGCATGGCCGCCATCTTGGCTAATTGTTCACTCATCTGTCCGCCTTCGCCACTCTTGCCCTGGTTCTTGCCTTGCTTTTTCATCTCTTCTAATTGCTTGGCGAGTTTCTCTTGCATTTTTTTCAAATCCCCTGCGCTGGGTGCTGGTTTTTTGCCTTTGCCCCCTGGCTTGTTGCAACTGCCGCTGCCGGGTTTGTTGCACTCGCTCTGGCTTTGCTGCTGCATTTGTTGCAGGGCTTCGTCAAGCATCAGCGCAAGGTTGTTGAAGCTGGTCATCACGTATTGTTGCGAGGTGGTCACATCTGCTGTTCTACGATCTGGTATACTGGCAATGGCGTGGTCCATGTTCTCATTCACAAGGTTTATCTCATGGTTTACCGCAGCGCTTATTTGTGGTACGCGTTTGCTGAGTGCAAACAATGAGTCCTCTACCATTTTGCTGTCGTCTTTGAGCTTGCGCTGCGTGTGGCCCAGCTTGTTGTAGTTGGGGTCTTTCTGGTCGATGGTTTTGAACTGGCTCATCAGTTCCTCTTGATCAAAACTGAGGGTGATGATGTTTTCCAGCAATGCGCGCAAGGCCTCCATGTCTATCTCCTGCTGTTCTTGTTCGCTGGCATTCATGGCCATTTCCATTTGCTCGGCCATCTCTTTCATTTTATCTCCTGCGCTTTTCTGCGATTTGGATGCGCTGCTCTTCTTGTTTTTGCTCAGGCTCTCTTTACTCTCCTTTTGCTCCTGATCTATTTCTTCCTGCTTCTGCTCAGTGTCGGGCATGGGGTTCGGATTTTCCAATTCTTCATTCAGCTTTTCTGCTTCATCCAATTCCTTTTTCAATTCTTCAAACTCTTTGTTGAGCTCCTCCTGCTTCTTTTCAAGCTCTTCCGATTTGGTTTCCTTCTTCTCACTTTCTTTTGAGAGTTCCTCTTGCTTTTCACCCAACTCCTTCAGTTTGTCAATGGCCTTTTCCATCTTCTGTTCCCACTCCAGCTGTTTGAATTGTTCCAGCGCACGGTCGAGTTCTTTTTCCAGGTCCTCGTTGTTCAGATCCATTTTGTCCAATTCCTTTTGTATCTCATCCTTGTTCAGCTCTTCCATCAAGCGCTGCATCTCCTCCATCAGCTTTTGCAACTCCGGTGTCATCACCTGGTTCATCAGTTCTTCTAATTGCTTTTGCTTTTCCTGAAGTTTCTCATTAGGTTTTTCGAACTCGCTTTGTTGCTGATTCTTCTGCTGGTTTTGTTCGCGTATTTCATTCACCTGCTGTTGCAACTCTTGCTGCTTTTTCATCAGTTCTTCCAGCTTCTTTTTGTCCTGCCAGCTCATTTCTTTCTTCTCCATCAGTTGTCGTTGCAGTTCTTCAAGGGCCTTTTCCAATTCTTTCGCATCCTTTACAGCTTCTTCTAATTTTTCTTTTATCTCTTCGTTTTGATCTTCCAGATTTTCTTCTAATTGTTCCTCCGTAGGAGCCGCGTATTCCCTCATGCCTGAGCGAGATGCCTTGCTTCCATTCACACCATCGTTGTCCCATACTTCGAAATAGTAATTGATCTTATCTCCGGGTTTCAATTCAAGCGTATTCAAATCCCAGTTGTAGAAAAATTCATCAGTCACATGCTCCTTCGTCACAGGCATTTCTACGGTATGCAATGTGTTGTCCACACCGCCAACTTCACGATAAGTGAACTGATAGTTGAACGTGAGCCTGCGGAAACCATAATCATCTCGCACCTCACCGCTGAAGTATAGCTGCTTGTATGATGCGCTGTCTCTTTCTTCGGTCACTGCAATCATGGGGAGCACATCGGGCACCACTTGAAGGCGATAACGAATGCTGTCCTGACTGCTCATGTATTGGTTGGCAGTGTGCAGCCAGTATTCATTGGTGTTGAGTGCTGTCTGTGAGAAGGTGTATTCATCCTCTCCGCTCAGTGCATAGGTGCTGTCGTTGAAATGAATGCTGAATGCATCGGTGTTGGCCGTGGCAAATTCCCAGGTAATACGCGTGCCTTGTGGCACCAAAAGATCGCCCGTGTTGCGCACGTCTTCATCTGTGCGCTTTACATAGTCGGGGTAATTGAGATGCACTTGAAAATCCAGCAGGTGTGGGGTGGGTATCACCTTCAGTTCATACTGATCGGAATAAAATCCACCACCATAAAATGCGAAGGGAGTATCCTTCTGTACATTCTTGAAGGTGTAAGAAAACGATAGTGGATTGTCTCTTTCGGCCAACCATTGCTGGCCATTTTGCACTACATAAATCTTGTCCGGAATTTCATTTCCGGTCACTTCTATGTTCACGGTAAAGTCTGCATTCTCAGGGGTTTCCAATTTATCATTCTTCACATTGATTTGAAACGGGGCCTCTTCAGCAAAGAATTCCCCGTGCTTGATGAGGCGCTGGGTAGGCTTGGTAAGAATGCTTGGTGCAGCAAACAGCAGAATGAGAAAAACAGAAAGTGGTGGCAAGGCCCATTTCAAATATTTGCGATTCTCGCGCAAGTCAATGGCGCTTGAAAACGGCACGGGGCGAAGCTCTGCAATGCGCTGGTTGATGCTTGCTTCGAGGAGTGAATTGTCTTCGTGTTCGCTTTCACGCTCCTTCAGTTGCAGTGTGTTCAACAGTTTGTCTTGCACATTGGGAAAGTGTTTGCCAATGATTTGTGCAGCCTGTTCATGCGAAATGTTTTTGCCCAGCTTCATCATTTTGAAAAGGGGAATGGCAAAAAAGCGCACGAGCACAAACAATGCGGTGATTACAAATGACCAGAACAAAAACGTGCGCATGGCAATGTTGAATCTGCCGAAATACTCAAGCAAGGTGACAAGCAGGTAAGAGCCAACGATGAGCGCCACACAATAGATAGCTCCACGAATCATCTGATTCTTGTAGTACTTGCGGATGAAAGCATCTAAGCGTGTGATGAGTGACTGGTATGCGGAGGTGTTGCTCATTCAAATAAGTAAATAAAAAATAGAAATAGCAATTACTTCTGGGGGTTGTAAAGGTTCATGGCACAAAGCCGTGAACGTAACAAGTGTTTCAAAAGTATGCAACGTTGTTTTGTTCAGGCACTGGTGTGGGTTTTCTTTTAAGAAAATTAACTAATCGGGCGGTGCAATCCCAAAATCGACAAATGAAAAAAGATAAAGAATTGCCAACCAAAACCCACCAATTAGAGCGATCCAGAGAATCAAACGGATGAACCCGCTTCTGTTGGGAAGTCTCACGCCTTCACCAACAGCTTCATCACATCATAGCCAATGTCTTTGCGGTAATACTTACCCGGGTAATGAATGATGTCCGCATTTTTTATGGATAATTCAATGGCATCTTCTAAATGATGGGCCACAGAGGTGATGGCCATTACCCGGCCACCGTTGGTTACTATTTTGTCCTTACCCTGCTTAGTGCCTGCGTGATAGAGTGTGCTGCCAACCACATTGTCCAAGTTTTTTATCTCCTTGCCTTTTTCATATGCTTCAGGATATCCTTTCGAAACCAGCATCACCGCTGCGGCAGAGCGAAGGTCCACTTCCACGTGGTGTTCGCCCAGTGTGCTGGTGGCCACACCCTCCAACAAGTTTAGCAGGTCGCTCTTGATGCGTGGCAACACCACTTCTGTTTCGGGGTCGCCCATGCGGCAATTGTATTCTATTACATAAGGCTCATTGGCCACCTTCATCAGCCCGAAGAAGATGAAGCCTTTGTAATTCATGCCTTCGGCACGCAGCCCCTTCATGGTGGGAATGATCACCTGCGTTTCTATTTTGTCTAAAAACTCAGGAGTGCAAAACGGAACCGGACTGATGGCGCCCATTCCTCCTGTGTTGGGGCCGGTGTCACCTTCACCAATTCGTTTATAGTCTTTCGCTTCGGGCAAAATTTTGTAGCTGTCCCCATCAGTAAGTATGAAGGCTGACATCTCCGCACCTTTCAAAAACTCTTCAATCACCACTTTGCTGCTTGCTTCTCCGAATTGGCCTTCGAGCAAATTCTTCAATGCGGCCTGTGCTTCTTTCAAGTCAGTAATGATCAGCACGCCTTTGCCCGCAGCAAGGCCATCAGCCTTCAGTACGTATGGTGCTTTCAGGGTAGTGAGGAAGTCTTGCCCTTCCTTCAAGGTGCTTTGATCGAAGGTGGCAAACTTGGCTGTGGGGATGCCATACTTCTGCATGAAACGCTTTGCAAAATCTTTGCTACCTTCAAGTTGGGCTGCGCGCTTATTGGGGCCTATCAGGCCAACACCTTTTAGGTCTTTGTCTGCTGCGAAAAAATCAGCGATGCCATCCACAAGGGGTTGTTCGGGGCCGACCACCACCATGTTTATTTTTTTTTCCAATACAAATTTGCGAATGGCTTTGAAGTCGGTTGGCGATATATCTACGTTGGCTCCGGTGCGTGCTGTGCCTGCATTTCCGGGTGCTATGTAGAGGCTGGAGAGCAGCGAGCTTTCTGTGATTTTAAGGGCCATTGCGTGTTCGCGGCCACCGCTGCCAAGTATGAGAACATTCATTGTGTAGGGTCAGATTATTTAGGTAGGCAAAGTAATCGCAGGGCAAAGGCTTGGCCCGGTTCAAGTTTTGAACAGAAACAGAATTCACGCGGATGAGCAAGTTGTTTGTGAAAAGTATATTTCCAACCCGATAGATTTCTGAAAGATTGTTTTTCAGGCTTAGGGTTTCAAAAGTTGTGGGCTTTTGTTTACATCCACACGAAGCGGTTCTTGTTTATTTGATGCAACGCAGAGGAGAGAAAACACATCTTCGCATTGCGCCACCGCAAGGAAACAACCAACCGAAACCAAAGTTTCCGACATTGAATCAGATGAAAACCAAATGCACCATTGCCATAGTGGTATTGACGGCCGTGTTGATAAATGCGTGCAACAAAGAGCCGGAAACACTGGCTGATGAGGTGGTGGCTGATAGCGGTGCGGTGCGTTTTGTTTTGAATGATTTGCCTTATCAGAAGTTGAGTGATTACCGATTCTATGTTGGAAATCTGAAAGATATGCAGCCCAACGCAAGGGTGCTGCCTTATGAGCCAATCAACGCCCTGTTCAGCGACTATGCGCACAAAAGCCGCTTTATCTGGATGCCGCAGGGAGTATCGGCTACTTACCAGGGCGACCACGAGGTGCTCCATTTTCCTGATGGCACGGTGATGATAAAAAACTTCTATTACGACCATGTTTTGCCTGGGGGCAATAGAAGAATACTGGAAACAAGGCTCATATATAAAAAAGATGGGCACTGGGAATTTGCCAACTACAAATGGAACGAAGAACAGACCGAGGCATACTTCGATCTGGAAGGGTCTTATATGCCACTGTCATGGGTGGATGACAACGGAATTGAAAAGTCGGTTAACTTTAGAATTCCGTCAGAGGCCGAGTGCTTCACCTGTCATAAATCGAACATGCAGAACACCCCCATAGGTCCCAAGCCCAACAACCTGAACAAGTGGATGGCTTATGATGAGGGCGCAATGAACCAACTTGAGAAATGGAATCAAGTAGGTTATCTGACGGGCTCATTGCCTGCTGACATAGAAACAACTGTTGACTGGACAGATGAGTCTCAGCCCATCGATATGCGTTTCCGCTCTTATATAGATGTGAACTGTTCGCATTGCCACAGCGAGTATGGGCATTGCTACTACAGGCCCATCCGGTTTCCATTTTGGCAAACCACCGATGAAAACAACCTTGGCGTATGCATAGAGCCCCAAGAGATAATCAATCCCGACATCAACCCTAACCTCACCCACATCATAGCCCGTGGCAATCCGGAGCGCAGCGTATTGCACTTCAGAATGAATACTACTGATGTGCAATACCGCATGCCCCTGATGGGTCGTACTCTTGTACACACAGAAGCTATAGAGATGGTAGAGGCTTACATCAATTCGCTAACACCCGCCTGCAACTAAACCAATAAATAATTTAATTCATTTTCCCGCATGAAATCAAAAATTCTACTCCTTGCATTTGGCTTGTTCGCTGCTACAATCCATGCTCAAACCACCTGCGACAATGCCCTTGAGGCCTTCATCGGTCTCAATGATGGCGACTTGCTGGTGGGTGATGAAGTGCCTGCACCGGCTACCTGCGCTTTCAACAATGGTGACGAGCTTTTTAGCTGGTACTACTTCACCGCAATCAACGACACCACCATCAGAATAACTACTGATCTGGCTGCAAACCTCAACTTAGACACCCGTGTAAGCATCTACACAGGCACTTGTGGTGATATGGATTGCGTAACCTATGGTGATGACGAGGGAATGCTTGGCAACGGCTTTCTCTCCACTGCCCTGTTCGCAGCCACTGAGGGCACTACGTACTACATCGTTTTCGACAGCTATTGGGGTTCGGCTGCATATACATCGCCCAACACCTTTGAAATAACTGAAGTAAATACCGGTGGTGGAGGCACTGTTGGTGAGGTGATCACTTTCAGCACCAGCACCCTTGTTGCATCTGGCTATACCGAGTGCATTGTGGATATGAATGCCGATTTCTTGGACGATATCGTTTTTGTAAACGGAAACAACATCAACATCCTTTTTCAGCAAGAAGATGGAACTTATGATTCAGAAACATTTGCCACGGGCACCGTGCAGAATGCACCCTCGTGGAGCATAGCTGCAGGCGACCTCAATGGCGATGGATACAACGACCTGCTGTATGGTGGTGGCGGTGGTGCGAGCTTCATCTGGAGTCATAACAATGATGGGGTTATTACTTATACAGAAACCCACGACAACGAATATATATTCTCCCAGCGCACCAACATGATAGACATAAACAACGATGGCTTGCTGGATGGCTATGTATGCCATGATGTGGATGCAAACGTTTATTACTTAAACAATGGAGACGGAACACTGACCTACAACCAGGGCGGACTGGGCGAGAATGGCGGCAACTACGGCAGCGTGTGGATTGACTATGACAACGACTGCGACATGGACATGTTCATAGCCAAATGCGGAAGTGACAACATAGACCAACTGCACCGCAACAATGGTGACGGCACTTTTACAAGCGTAGGCGTTGCGGCCGGGGTAAATGATGCCACACAGTCGTGGAGCTCGGCATGGGCTGACTACGACAATGATGGCGACATGGACGTATTCATAGGCGCCAGCAGCATGGGCAGTGGCGGCCACAAATTGTATGAGAACAATGGTGATGGCACTTTCACCAACATCACTGCCGGTAGCGGTTTTGATACACAAACCGACACCAACATAGAAAACATGCCGGGCGACTTCAACAACGATGGCTGGGTGGATGTGCTGGGTGCCGGTCAGATGTTCATGATAAACAATGGCGATATGACTTTTTCCCCAAGCATCTGCCCATTCTACATGGGCCCTTGTGGCGACCTGAACAATGATGGCTACCTCGACTTCGTGAGTGGCACTACCAAATACATCAACAATGGTGAAGGAAACAACTACCTCATCATAAACACCGTGGGCACCACCAGCAACAAGAATGGAATAGGTGCGCGGATAACGTTGCACAGCGCCTTAGGCACGCAGATTCGCGATGTGCGCAGCGCACAGGCATTCAGCCCCATGCAAAGCCTCAATACACACTTCGGCATAGGGACAGATACAGAGATTGACTACATCACTGTGTGCTGGCCATCAGGCATAGAGGACATGATAGACAATCCGCCAATCAACATGGACATAACCATAGTAGAGGGCATTGGCTATGTAGGTGTAGAAAATGAGTTGGCTGACGAAAACACATTGAGCATTTACCCAAACCCTGCAGCCGACATGGTGCGTATAGAGGCCGATGGCCTGGCGGGCAATGCCATGGTTCAGATATTCGACATGGCTGGCCACTTGGTAGCAAATGTGCAAGCCACCAACGGCCAGATAGATATAAGTGCCCTGGCACCCGGCTTCTATAGCCTGCAGGCCATGGTGAATGCGCAGGTGATGCGCACCAGCCTCATCAAAAATTAAACAGATAGTCCAAATTGGAAAGGGCGTCCCTACTATGCAGTAGGGACGCCTTTTTTGTTTTCATTCCTTGCGCATGGCCAATGCACGAACCATGGCCGCCCAATCCCCCGCACACGGGCTGTTCATATCCACCCATGCCCCGGCACGGGCTGCGCCCAAATGCAGGCTGAATGCGGGCGGCTGAGGTTTGGAAGCTGGCGGCTGAGGTTTAGCAGGAGGCGGCTGAGCTTTCGCCACGGGCGGATGAGGTATTGCAGGCTTCCATTTCTCGGCCGTGTAGTAAAACCAGGCAAAGTGCCGGGGTGCCGCGCCAGCCATGGGTGTGGCCTCACAAAAAGCTGGACAGAAAAAAGGGGGCCGTTGCTGCCCCCTTTTGTCCAATAGAATAGGTAGTGCGTTTTATTTCATCACACGAATGGTCTCGGTGCCCGCTGCGCTGCTGTGTGTGAGCAGGTAGGTGCCCTCCGGCAGCATACTCAGGTCCAATGTGGTGGTGGCAGCCTGCATGCTGCTTCGCAAAATGATTCTGCCAGCCATATCGCACAGCACCAGCACTGCATTGCCATCAGCACCCGATGTTGTGCTTACCGTAAGCTCATCGGTAGCCGGTATGGGGTTGGCTGTAAGAGAGGGCCGGGCATCAGCCTCAACTATGTTTTGCCCTGCTGTTACATTCAGCGTAAAATCCACAAAGTTTCCATATTGATAAGAGCCACATGGTCCATAGCCATTGGCGCTGGTATTGTCAAACCCATCGGTGCCCCAGCCCGCCAACACACGCATCAGGTATGTGCCCTCGGGTGTATCAGCCGGTATGGTGATGGAGAAATTATAGGTATAGGCCGGGTCGGCACCCACATACATATAGTATAGGTTCTCGGCATTCTCAAATGAGCCGCTGTTGTCAAGGTCGGCCCACACCGTGGCACCACACCACACGCCCGTAGTCACACTCATGTCGGTAGCTGTGCCCGCCTCCACATTGGCAATAGAATTGGTGTAGTCCGAGGTGGTGCAGTCGCTCGCAGTCAAGTCCAGGTAGAAGGTGCCGACTATTACATCGTGAACATTCCACAGGGAACAGCCGAGGTCGAACGTTGGGCTGCATGGCTGGGCTAAGGATGTTGTGGCCACTGGCAGTGTTATCACACACGCTAAGGTGGCTTTCAAAATACTGATGGTAAAATATTTCATGGTAGTAAGGTGTTTGTTTTGGTCAAAAGTAAAAGGCAATGGCCACATATAATTTGCGCCCTGCATTTTTTTCAAGAAAAGAAACACATGAGCACAGCAACAGCACAAGGCATCAACATAGAGCCCGCACTTCTTAGGTTGGGTTTGAAAAAACTAAACGAAGGAACCTCCACAGGCAAACACAACTTCGGGGGCGGAGCAGTGATAGATTCATACTCACCGGTGGATGGCCTGCTGATAGGCAGCGTTACCACCACCACCAAAGAAGATTATGAGGTAGTGGTAAACACGGCACAAAAGGCCTTCGCAACATGGCGCACTTTGCCTGCACCAAAGCGTGGCGAAATCGTTCGTCAGTTTGGTGACAGACTGCGCGCCTACAAACAAGAACTCGGAATGCTCGTCAGCTACGAGATGGGAAAAAGCCTGCAAGAAGGTCTTGGTGAGGTACAAGAGATGATAGACATCTGTGACTTCGCGGTTGGTCTTTCCCGCCAGCTATATGGACTGAGTATGCACAGCGAGCGTCCATCGCACCGCATGTACGAGCAGTGGCATCCGCTGGGAATTGTGGGAATTATTTCTGCCTTCAACTTCCCTGTGGCTGTATGGGCCTGGAACAGCGCCCTCGCCTGGATATGTGGTGATGTATGCGTTTGGAAAGGATCTGAAAAAGCGCCTTTGTGTGCTGTGGCTTGTCAGAACATCTGGAACGAAGTAGCAGAAGCCAATCAATTGCCCGAAGGCATTTCGTGCATAGTAAGTGGAGACTATAGAGTAGGGGAGATGATGACCAAAGACACCCGCGTGCCGCTGATCAGCGCAACGGGTTCTACGCGCATGGGAAGAATAGTTGGCGCGCAGGTAGCGGAGCGTTTTGGAAAAAGCTTGCTGGAACTTGGCGGCAACAACGCCATCATCGTCACTGAAAATGCTGATCTGAAAATGACCATCATAGGCGCTGTGTTTGGCGCATGTGGCACTGCCGGTCAACGTTGCACCACTACGCGCAGGCTCATCATACATGAAAATGTATATGAAGAAGTGAAAACCAAATTGGCCGCTGCTTATGGTCAGTTGCGCATAGGCAATCCATTGGATCAGCACAATCACGTTGGGCCACTCATTGATAAAGTCGCAGTGGATATGTATCTGAAATCAATAAACGATGCCAAAACACAAGGTGGCAAAGTGGTGGTGGAAGGCGGTGTGCTCAGTGGCGATGGATACGAAAGCGGTTGCTATGTGAAACCCTGCATCATAGAAGTAAAGGACTCTTCGCTGCCCATTGTGCAGCACGAAACATTCGCACCCATACTTTACATCATGAAGTATAAAACATTAGATGAGGCCATCGCCATGCAGAACGGAGTGGTGCAGGGATTGTCCTCAGCCATCATGACCACCAACCTGCGTGAAGCCGAACAGTTTCTATCCTATGCCGGCAGCGACTGTGGTATAGCCAACGTGAACATAGGCACCAGTGGTGCTGAGATTGGGGGCGCATTTGGAGGTGAAAAAGAAACAGGCGGTGGCCGCGAATCCGGTTCTGATGCCTGGAGAAACTACATGCGCAGGCAAACCAACACGATCAATTATTCGGACAGTCTGCCTTTGGCGCAGGGAATCAAGTTTGATTTGTGATTAGGGGAATGGATTATCCCATTATCTCATCCACATGCGGCACGCCCATTTTCTTCAGAAAGGCAACGTGCGATTTGAATGCGCGTGCAAACGTCACATTGTCCAAAAACGGAACCCCGTATTCTTTAGCTGTTGCTTCCACAATAGGTGAAATCTGCGGATAATGCACGTGGCAAATTTTTGGGAACAGGTGATGTTCCACCTGAAAATTGAGTCCGCCCACATACCATGACATGAGTTTGTTGTTGCGTGAAAAATCTGCGGTTGTCTTCATCTGATGTACAGCCCATGCGTGGTCAATAGCTCCCAGGTCATCAGGTACCGGAAATTCTGTTTCCTCTATGGTGTGGGCCAATTGAAACACCACAGATAGAATGACACCCGCAGTGATATGCATCAGCAAAAATCCAATAAGTATCTGGTAGTATGGAATGCTGCTAACCAGCAGTGGCAGCACTAAAAAAGAGAAGAAATAAACCAGCTTCAGTGCGGTAATCTTGAATAACAGCAGTCGGTTTTGAGCGGGTTTGTTTTTGTTGAGTCCCTTGCGCTTGTAGTTGATATACTGCACCATGTCTTTGGCCACGCCCCAGTAGAGAGTAAGCACACCATAAAGCACAAAAGCGTAATACCACTGGTGTTTGTGCATTTTTTTATGCGCTGTGTGTGGCGAGAAGCGCAATGATTTTTGGCCGGTTATATCTTCATCGTGCCCGGTAATGTTGGTGTATGTGTGGTGCAGCAGGTTGTGCTGAATCTTCCAGTTGAAAGATGAGCCACCAAGCAGGTTCAGTATATATCCTATGTTTCTGTTGGTTCGTTCGTTGCCCGAGTATGCGCCATGGTTAGCATCGTGCATCACGCTCATGCCTATGCCCGCCAGGGCAAGGCCCATCAGCAGCCAGAGGGCAATGCAAACAAGCACCGGTGGCTGAAACGCAAGCATAAATGCGAAGGGAAGGATGTATCCGGCAATCAGTACAATGCTCTTGAGTACCATGCCGGGGTTCGCGTGCGGAGAAATTTTGCTCTCGGTGAAATAGGCGTCAACCCTGGAGCGCAGGGTGCTGAAGAATTCAAGGTCTTTGCCGGCTTTGAAGCGTAGGGTCTTAACAGTATTCGTCAATTGATCTTTATTTGAAGGCGGTAAACGTAAGGTGGCAATCGGGTTTTAGGAGGTATCATTCTTCGTATCAGCTTAAAAGAACATCCAACAATGAAAGAAAAAAAAAGAAAAGCCCCAATTGTGGCCTCCTCTACTTTCGCCCGCGTTCATTTTTACTTGCACTACATCTTAGACTTTTTTTTCTCACCTTGACTATTCTTCGCTCACTATACACAGCCGCCTTAGCTGCGATTCTCTTTGCCACATGCACCGATCCGCCAAAGACCGATTCTGATAAGCCCGCCAATGGAAACTGGCTACTGACATTCGTGGTGGGCGAAGTGAAAATTCCAATTCAGGTTGGTGTGGAAGATTCTGTGTGGCACATCCACAATGCAGATGAAACGATATTGATTGATTCCCTCGTATGGAATAAGAAATCGTTTCGCGTGAAAATGCCGCTGTTCAACACATCCCTTAGCGGGGAACTGATAAACGAAAATGAAATTCGCGGTATCTGGACCGATCACTCGCGCGACTCTGTATATACAATCCCCTTTGTAATGACTCATGCCGGTGGCACAAAATCCACTGATGCCACAACCAGATTGAGTGAGCGTACTTTCGAATGCACATTTTCACCCGGCCTGCCCGATGACATGTACAAAGCTGTGGGTATAATCAGAGAGCATGAGGGTGGAAAGCTCAACGGTACATTTCTTACAGAAGCCGGAGACTACCGTTATCTGAGTGGCAACACTACGGGCCGTAGCATGCAACTCTCTTGTTTCGATGGCACACATCTCTTTCACTTCTGCGCCAACGTGCAGGGTGACAGCCTTACCGATGGCATGTTCTACAGCGGCAAACACTGGAGCGAACCGTGGGAGGCAGTTGCAAATCCGGATGCTGCTCTGCGCAATCCTGACAGCCTCACCTTTGTAACCAATGCCGCAGGCAAATTCCAGTTCAAGGCACGCAACGAGGTTGGTGATAGTGTCCTTTTCAACGAACAACTATTTGCGGGTAAAGTCTCTGTTGTTCAGATATATGGCTCGTGGTGTCCCAACTGTACGGATGAGAGCATATTTCTGAAGGGGTTGTACGAAAAATATCATGCGCAAGGCTTGCAGGTAATTCCTGTGGCTTTCGAGCGCAGCGAGGATTTCAGCATAGCCCGCACTGCTATAAGGGATCAGTTTGGGCAATTGAAAATACCATATCCATCTTATTTCGGTGGCAGGAAAAGCACGGCTTCTGCTGTGTTTTCAGATCTCAGTAAAATACTTTCTTATCCTACGGCTATTTTTATAGATAAGCAAGGCAAGGTGCGAAAAATCCATACCGGCTTCTATGGCCCGGGCACTGGTGATTACTACACGCGCAACACCGAAATATTAGACATGTTCGTGCGACAGTTGTTGGCAGAAAAATAGTGTCCCCAACTCAATTTTATGTCGCGCTTTACGTTTGTCCCAACGATCATTCACAAAAAGAAACAGGCATGAAACAACTAATTCTGTTCGCAGCACTGCTGTTCAGCACATCATCAGCGATGGCTCAGTATCCATTGGCCAAGGGTGAAAAGCAAGTCAACTTTGGATTCGGTTTCTCTGGCTTGGGTTTGCCGGTATATGCAGGTCTCGATTTTGGTGTGCATGAGGACATCTCTGTGGGTGCCGAATTCTCATATCGCTCATACAACAATTCGTACGTGGGTAAAAAATACCACCACAGCATCATAGCTATTGCAGGCACTGCCAACTATCACTTCAATTCGCTGCTGGAAATGCCTGCCGATGAGTGGGACATCTATGCCGGTATCAACATCGGATTTTATATTTGGAACTCGCCATCAGACTATGATGTGGCGGGTGATGTATCTGGTCTGGGACTTGGCGGTCAGCTTGGCCTCAGGTATTATTTCAAACCCAACATGGGTATCAACCTGGAGTTGGGCGGCAGCACAGCGGCCAGCTCAGGCAAAATAGGACTTTCTATTAAGTTCTGATTACTTCTCCTCGAAGGCGTTCACCACATCTACTTTTAGTTTTTCATCGCGGTTGGCCACATCCCACGCTGTGTGAAAAACCAGTTTGGCAATGGTGACCATTTTGTCAAACATAATTTTTTCTACATCATCACCGGGTTTGTGGTAGTCTTCATGCACACCACTGAAGTAGAAGATGACTGGTATGTTGTTTTTGGCAAAATTGTAATGGTCGCTGCGGTAGTAGAAGCGGTTAGGATCATTGGGATCGTTGTAGGTATAGTCAAGTGCCAGACGCGTGTATCGTTGATTGCATTGCTCCGAAATTTTGTGCAGGTCGGTACTCAGCTTATCAGAGCCGATGAGGTAAACGTAATTTCCATCCGTGTGCTGATCGTCCTTGCGCCCAATCATATCTATGTTCAGGTTGCACACAGTGCTGGCTAAAGGAAACACTGGGAAATCTGCATACCACTCGCTACCCAGCAGTCCTTTTTCCTCACCACTTACATTCAGTATGAGTATGCTTCTGCGCAATCCAAATCCATTTTTCTTCGCTTCCAGAAAAGCTTCTGCCAGCTCAAGTGTGGTGACCGTACCGCTTCCATCATCATCTGCACCGTTGTTTATTTCTCCCTTCACTATACCAATGTGGTCATAGTGTGCCGAAATCACTATCACTTCATTTTTCAGTTTTTCATCGGTTCCTTCTATAAAGCAAAGCACATTTTCAGCCTTCAGTTTTTCCACCATCGACACCATGTGAAACTTGAGGGTTGATGCAAGCTCAAATGGCTTTGATTTTTTTCTTTTCAAAATTTTTGCTTGCAGTTGTGCCGCAGTTTTCTTTTTAGGAGCAAGTATTTTATCTGCAAGCTCCGGGGTAATGAAAAAGGTAGGAACCTGATCATCTTCTTCTTCATCACTGGTAGGTTTGTCTAAACGCATCTGCGCATTTTCCAACCAATAACGAATGCGCGTCATCACCTTGTTATAGTTGGCATGAATTACTATCAGTGCTGTGGCCCCTGCTTCATAAGCCTTTTCTTGTTTCAGCCCATAATCTTGTGCCCAGTCACTTGGTGCCTCAGTGCCCGAAATCAAACTCTTCCCGCTGCCATCATAAGGTTCGCCACCCAAGCACATCACTACTTTGCCCTTCACCTGTGCTTTTTCATAATCGTTCCACCTTTCAGTTGCAATGCCATAGCCTACAAATACAATTTGTGACGCGTCAATCTCTTGCGCTGTAGTGCCCCAGCTATAGAAGTCATCAAGGAACTTATGCGTACTGCCATCAAGTGTTGCCGTGCTCCCCGTGAAACTTTCCTTTTTCAGATCGTATTGCTGAAAGTATGACCCGCCCACTACCGGCTGTATTGCCTTCCCGCGGTAGTAATCAGCCAGATACTGAGCGGCCTTCTTTTGTCCTGCGGTTCCCGTTTCCCGTCCTTCATACTCATCTGATGCAAGCACATCTAGGTGCTGTTTCAATTCTTTAGCGGTGATGGTATTGGCGAAAAAATTTCGCCAGTATTCTATATCTTCAAGAGCGTCATCGTAAACTACTGACTGGGCACTATCTGCATTTTGTGCTATCATGTGGTTCACGTGAAAAGTGCCTCCGATAAAGACACACATCACAAAAATGGAGTTTCTCATCTGCTTTTTATTCTATTGAAATTTTTGATACTCTTCTTTGGTGTCGGCCACCTTCGAACTTTGTTTCCAGAAATGCCCGAGCCATATTGCTGGCTGTTTCTTCATCCACAAATCTGGCGGGTATGCAAATGATGTTCGCATCGTTATGTAATCTGGCCAGTTTAGCCACTTCCACATTCCAACATAGCGCAGCTCTTATACCCTGATGTTTGTTGGCAGTAATACAAACACCATTGGCACTGCCACATATCAATATGCCCGGTTTTTTTGTTTGTTCTACCGCTTGAGCTGTGGCATGGGCGTAATCCGGATAATCTGTGCTTTCTGCACTATGTGTTCCGTGGTCATTGAATTCGTATCCCTCACTTACCAAGATCTGCTTCAGTTTTTCTTTTAACTCAAAGCCGGCATGGTCTGCTCCTATGTGTATGGTCTGCATGGCTATATATTGTTGTCAAAAGTAGTTGGTGCGCCGCGTGAAATATCGCCATTCATCACACTGCTGGGGCTTAGCCGGGTTTTGAACAATCGCAATCTCCCGTTTTGAACAAATTCATCATTGTTCCACTCATAACCTGATGAAAACTTACTGAGAACTAAACTTGCTATGAACAACTACTCGGCTGCATACATAACATCAGGTTCAATTTACTATTTTTATATAAGAACTATTGAGTCCTTTTGAAACCACCCGGTCAACAAAACTTCTCTCATACAACACAGGAATTTTTCATTCTCACACCCTATTCACATACTGTGTATAAAGTATGCAATGCATTATTTATCATACAAAATACTATTTCATAACTCGTTCGTTGATACTTCAAATAAGTTCACAAGGTTCAAAGTCAAACATACCGTACAAAAGTTATACATACTACCAACAGCCTATATCTATAACTACTACTCTTTTTAGAAAAGAATATATTTATTTACTCATGTGTGTATCATCCTTTTCATAAGCATAAATAGCGTTGCACATGAAACCCGGTAGATTTGCTCATCAGATGTTGCACAGAAAAATCAGTTTCATTTCCATGCTTTTTGTTCACTTGTGCAGTGAGGCACAAAGCGAGTATAAAAAATTTTATTACGAGAATGGAGTGATGAGCAGTGAAGGACTGATGCGTGATGGCCAGCCTGATGGATACTGGAAAACTTACTATCCTGACGGTGGTTTGAAAAGTGAAGGCAATCGCAAAAGCTTTCAGTTGGACTCTACATGGACATTTTACAGGGATGACAGCACCACAGAACGCTGCATAAATTATCTGAGTGGCGTAAAGCACGGCATAGAGCAAGTATTTGACATGGGTGCAAAATTAAAAGAACAATACACCTATGCTGCAAATGTTAAAAATGGTGAGGCCAAATTTTACTACCCCGATGGCAGTTTGTGGAAAAAACTGAATTACGAAAACAACAAGGAAGAAGGTAAAGCTATGGAGTATGCAGAGGATGGACGCATCATCACATTGCTCACATACCGAAATGGATTTATCTACAGTGAGCAACAAATAAATAGATTCAATAGCGAGGGAAAGCGCACAGGCGTATGGCAGGATTTATATGCTAACGGACAGTTGAAGGAAGAAGGACCCTGGACCAATGGACTGCGAAATGGCATATTCAAATTCTTTGACAAGAAGGGCGACTTAGATAAAATGGAAAAGTATGATAACGGAGAGTTGGTAACAGCAGATGGGGATGCAACCGAAGCTATTATAGATTTACGCAAGGAGTATGATGAAGAAGGCAATCTGAAAATGACAGGAAGCTATAGTGGAGGTAAAAAGAACGGCACCTTCCGTGAATATGATAAGACCGGTCAGGAAATAAACGGATATTACTACCAAAATGATGTGCTGCTTGGCGAAGGAATGGTGGATAGCTTGGGCAGACGCACAGGGCAATGGAAGTTATACCACAATACAGGCGAACAACGCGCAATTGGAAAATATGAAAATGGCAAAAAGGAAGGCAAGTGGACATACTACTTCACCAATGGAAAAACAGAACAACAAGGTGAATACCGATTAGATGCAGCCACAGGTCACTGGGAATGGTTCTTTGCTGATGGTAGGCAGCACCGCGATGAGTATTATCGCAAAGGCCGCGAGGATGGACACGCCATAGAATATGATAGCACGGGTATGGTGATAAATGAAGGCGACTATATTGATGGAAACAAAAATGGCGTTTGGAAATTGACCGTGAATGATCATACAGAAGAAGGTGAATATTTAGATGGTGAACGACAGGGCGAGTGGGTTTGGAAATATGCTGACGGACAAAAGGCTTTTGTAGGAGAGTATCAGGCCGGCATACCTGTAGGCAAACACAAGTATTACTACGCCAATGGTATGTTGAAAATGAAAGGTGAATACCAAGGAGGAGAATTGCAAGGCAAGTGGGAATATTATTTAGATACGGGCGCTATAGAGCTGGTGGTGGATTATGAAGGTGGCTTAGCCACAGCCATCAACGGGCAGAAAATAAAACTACCAGAAACAAAAGAAGAAAATTAACAACACCATGCAGCCGCTGCTCGCGGAAATACTCAACCATCCGTCTGATATGCTGGCGTTGTTGCGAAAGGATGACCTCACGCTTGTAGCCGCCAACAAAAACTTCGAAAACTACTTTGCCGTGCTCGGCAGTGAGAGTCAGGGCAAAGCTATTTTTCAGGTGATGGGCAAAGACGTTTCACAAGAAAAACGCTTGTCGATTGCGCGCATCATCAACCAGCGATATTTTTATCTGGATCAGCAATTGATGCCTGGTCATTCACTGTATTTCAACTGGGCGAATACCAATGAAGAGAGCTGCATAGTAATGCGTGTAAGCCATCCCGATCAGGAGCTGGCATCAGAGCAATATAGCCGGCTGTTTCAGAAAAATCCTGCAGCCATTTACAAATCCACCAGTGCGGGCAAAATAATTTCTTGCAATGCCGCCTTTGCTCAGCTTTTTGGCTACAAACAAACAAGCCAACTTACCGGAAGATTCACACAAACACTATACAAGAATCCCGAGGAGCGCTTGCGTTTCATGCAGCTACTGGAATCGCGCGGGCAGGTGCTCAACTACGAACTGGAATTGAAGCGCAGGGACAATAGCACCGCAGCCTGCTTAGAGAATGCCTACATAGAACAAACCCCTGACGGCCACGAACAGATAAGCGGCATACTGATAGACATAAGCGAAAAAAACCGCATGGCCAAGGAGCTGAGCGAAAGCGAAGCACGGTATAAAATACTCTCACAAGTTTCAGGCGAGAGCATTGCGTTTGTAAACGATGGGGTCATCACCGATTGCAACGATCAATTTGCAAAACTCTTTGCCTACGACAATACAGAGCAGATAAAAGATCAGCGGCTATCCCTTTTCCTGAATCGCCAAGACTATAGCCGAGTGCTTACTGCTATTGGAGTCTCCACATCACATCAGGTGGAGGTGCGCACCTTCCGGCACGATGGCCAACCTGTTTTTTTGCAAATACGCGGCAGCCACATGCACTACCATAGCCAGGACACATTGGTGCTGGTGATAAGTGACATCACGGCCAGAAAAAAATCTGAACATGCACTGGAGCAAAGCGTGGTTCGTTTTCGCAATTTGCTTGAGCATTCGCCCACCGGCATCATCATTCTTACCAACGACCACATACGATATGTGAATTATGCAGCTTGTCAACTGTTGGATATAGAAGAAGAAGACGCAGTATTCGACAGGCCATTTGTGAAGTTCATAAAACCTGAATTTCAAGAGATTTTTCAGAAGGAAATAGATGCCATACGCTCAGGGGCAGAGGTCGAATACCGAGAAATTTCGTTGTTAAACAAGCGGGGGATAGAGGTAGAGGTGGGAATCAAAAGCATACTTACTGTGTATGAAAACAAACCAAGCATACAGATATCACTGAACAGCCTGGCGGAAAGAAGACAATTATTGCAGGAGCAAGTGCGCGTACGCTTGATTGAAGAAATAAACACAGTATTAAAAACGGAAATAGAAGAACACAAGAAAACCCAACAGAAATTGGAAGTGCAGCAGCGTGAGGCTGTTGAGCAAAGAGCCAAACTTGAGTCCATCATCAACAGCACCGAAAACCTGATGATGTGGACGGTGGATAGCAAATTCCGCATCACCACTATGAACAAGAACTTCGCAATGTGGATGCAGCAATTCTACAATCAGGAATTGACCTTAGGCACCGACATCATGAAGGTGCTGAAGAACCATGTGGACAAAGATTTTTATCAGGGTCAGTTGCAAGCCTTCGAAATGGCATTCAAGGGCAAACCGCAACAGTTCGAGTTTGCACTGAAGAACGCAGACAACCAAACCGTATGGCTCCAGGCCTTCCTCAATCCGGTCTATATGGACAAAAAACTGGAGCAGATTAGCTGCCTCATATTTGACAATACAGAAAGAAAACAAATAGACCGCCTGGTGCGCGATGCGCTGAAAGAAAAAGAAGTGTTGTTGCAGGAAGTACACCATAGGGTAAAGAACAACCTACAGATTATCAGCAGCATTTTGAATTTGCAAAGTGGCTATGTAAAGGATGCAGACACGCTACAGATATTGCAGGAGAGCCAGCAGCGCATAGCCAGTATGTCTTATCTGCACGAGACACTTTATCGCACAGCAGACTTCAGCAAGCTGGAGTTTACCAAATACATACGCACCATTGTAAGCAGCCTGGTGCAGAGCTATAGTAACAACGGCACACGAGTAGAGCTGCTGCAAGAGTTTGATGAAGTTTATCTAGGAATAGACCAGAGCATACCGTGCGGCCTGGTTGTGAATGAATTGGTTAGCAATGCAATGAAGTATGCCTGGCACGGACGAGACAAAGGCAAACTCAACATATTACTGAGGCAAAAACCCAACAATCGCATAGAGATAACCATTGCCGATGATGGCGTAGGCCTGCCGCCAAGCTTTCATTACGCGAAAACAGGCTCGCTGGGCATACAGCTGGTATATACTCTTGTGGAACAACTCGATGCAAAGCTGGATGTAAAAACAAACAGCAAAGGCACCACCTTCAAAATGGCATTCAATCGCGTTAGCTGAATGTTTGTATCCCACCTGGCAATGCTTCATGCAGAGCCACTCACTAAGGCATATCTATCAGCACCGGCCCCGGATCGTTTTTCACAGGTTTCAAAGTTTGCAGGTATGCAAAAATGGCTTTGAGGTCTTGCTCACTCATGGCTTTGTATTGATCCCAGGGCATCTCACTTAGTTCAACAACACGGCCTAGTGTCATTCTCTCTTTGAATCGTTGAAAATTCCAACCATAAATGCTTCCTGTTTCCGGATCGGGCGTCAGATTGCGCGTTACTATACCCTTGGTTACATCCATTGCGCTTGGCATTGCAAAACCACCCGCATAGAATTCACCTATATAAGCACCGGTTTTCAAATCGCGATTGGTATGACAGCCGCGGCAATTGGCCACATAGTTTGCCAAGTACTCGCCATAAACTGCGGTAGTATCGGGAACAATGCTTTTGACAACATCACCCTCTGGCCCCACGGGCTCTATTGCAAATGCATAGACGGCTTTACCCATAAAGTTCCATTCAGGCTTAGGCACCTCCTTCTTCACGGGTTGCATAGTTCGCAGGTAGGAGATGATGGCCGTCAGGTCCTCGTCCGATACATTGTGAAAAGGCATAAAATCAATAAGCGGACGCCCATCAAATCCAACACCATAGCGCAAAGCACGCGCGATGTCTTTGTCTGTCATGTTACCAATTCCGGTTGGGTCAGGGGTAATGTTGGGAGTGTACAGATCACCAAAGGGCAGAGGAAATTTAAAACCACCCTCGAGTGGCAACCTTTCGCCCTTCGCAATGCGTTCCTGAAACTCAAGTGGACTATGGCAACCACTGCAATGTGCAGGGCCATAAATCAGATACTCGCCTCTGGCCAATACAGAACTGTCCTGTACGGCAGCTATTTCCGGATAAGGCGCATCATAGGTTTTTCCCTGGCGGGCATACACAGCCACCACCAGCACACCCAAAATCAACAGCAAGACAATAAATGTCCATTTCAGAATTTTAATAAGTGTTTTCATTAGAATAAAAATGTTAAGGTTTAGAATAGCAAGTACAAAACTGGAAAAAGTCCGGGTATTTCCAAATCTATTTTGTAAAAAATACCGCATGCCGCCCTCATCTGATTTTTATCAAGGCTATTTTCGCGGCCATGCGTATTGAGGCTTTTGTATCGGACCTGTTGTTTGAACACGATTGTGTGGTAGTACCCGGCTTTGGCGGCTTGGTGGCAAATTATCGCGCTGCGCGCCTGCACACTTCCACACACCGCATATCGCCCCCCGCCAAGCACATTGGCTTCAATAAAAATTTGTTTAGTAATGATGGGTTGCTGGCGCACCATGTTGCTGGCATCACGGGCTGGGCATATAGCAAGGCTGTTAGCGCAATAGAAGAAGCGGTAAAGGATTGCAACAAACAACTGAAGACTGAAGGCCGCCTTGTTTGGGAAAAGATTGGTGTTTTCTATACCGACCACTCAGGCCAAGTTCAGTTTCTGCCTGATGATGAAGAAAATTACTTGCTCGAATCTTATGGCATGCAAACAGTTCAGTTGAAGTACATAGGCGGACAAATACAAGACAAACAAACCCCAATCATACCCATTTCAAAAAGAAGCCATTCAGCGCGCGTGTGGAGCATAGCCGCAGCCGCCAGCATACCCATATTGCTTGGTGCGGGTTTGCTTCTGCGCAATCAGGTATCGCATCTGGGCGCCACCAATCTATCATCACTCAATCCATTTGGCGGTCACCAAATAGTGGCAGGATATGAGCCTCACCATCAGGTTGAGTTAGCTGAGGTGATACCCATTGAAGATTCGGAAAGCGTGAGTACCAGTCCAACTATCACAGCAGAAAATGCCACCGTGAATGCCTGGCCCATTGCTGATGTGAAAGCAGATGAAAGCGCTCAGAAGGCCGCAGCACCAGCTAACCTACAAAAAGGCAAACACGCTGTGATTGGCGGAGCATTCAGGGTAAGTGCCAATGCAGATAGGTATTTGAAAAAATTGAGGGCTGAAGGTTTCGATGCGCAGTTTGCCGGAAAAAAGGACGGTATGACCCTCGTGGCTTATGGTATATATGATAACGCAACTGAAGCCGACACAGCGCTCCAAAACCTTTTGCAGGCCAGCGATGTGCGGGCCTGGATAAAACACTTCTGACAAGAGGATTATTTCAAGACAGCGCATGATCAATCCAGATGGAATCAAGAATATCATCTTTGATTTTGGCGGAGTGTTGTTTGAAATTGACTATACGCTGCCCGTTATTGCATTTGGAGAATTGGGTCACACAGACTTCGCTCTTTTATACGCACAGGCATCACAAAATGAAATATTCGATAGGCTTGAGACCGGCCGCATCAGCAACGAAGATTTTTTGAAATATCTCCACAGTTTTGTTCCCAATGCCACCATGCTTGATGTATGTGATGCGTGGAACTGCATACTTAAGGGGCTTTGGCCAGCACACGTGGATTTGGTGAAACGCTTGCGCACCCAAGGTTACAGCACATTTCTATTGAGCAATACCAATGCTATACATGTTGCTGTTTTTGAAGAGATGATAGAGGAATCGTATGGACTGGAAAAATTTTATTCGGCATTCAACCAGATTTACTATTCAAACAAAATCGGGATCAAAAAGCCACATCCCGAAACTTTTTTGGAAGTGTGTATGTGGAATGATTTACAGCCGGAGCAAACGCTTTTCATAGACGACAGCCCGCAGCATGTTCATGGCGCCCAAAAGGCAGGCCTGTCAGGGCACCACCTTACCAAATCAGAGCATTTACCTGAGTTGCTTAGTAAATTCTGACAAAGGGAAGTATTAACGAACCAATTTGTAGTCTCACCGGGAATCGAACCCAGATCAAGAGTTTAGGAAACTCCTATTCTATCCGTTGAACTATGAGACCCCGAAAGCCTTACTGTTAAAGGCGGGCGCGAATGTAACAACACCTCAAAACATTCAGTGAGCGCAAGAAGATGATCGGCCGATGCGGCTACTTCCGAATAAACATATTTTTTTTTAAAACTTATTTGAGCAGGGCACCGTAGGAGGCCACTGAATGGAGATACTTACCCAATAGAAAAAAGAACCCAGAATTTCCACACCACCCAATACCCACTAATAAAAATGATGAAGAAGACTAACGCAATGAAGGTGCTTATCGCGGCCATTGTTGCCTCAACTGCGCTTACTGCGTGCAACGATGAGCCAGGACCGCCTGCTCCACCACCGGCAGCGAACATCGACTCCGTGGAGCAAGCGAAAATCAAAGAATTGCAAAAAATATTTTTCTCCATACCCTCACCCGTGGAGATGGCCAGCCTGATAAAAGATCAGGGCTACAAATTTGACAAGAGTGATCTGAACAATCCGGAAAATGTGGACAAATACACAGGTGAATCACGGCAGGCAGTGAACCTCGGCATATATGGCGCGGACCTGAGCTATGCAGCCATGTTCGATGAGAAGCAGGAAACCATGAACTATTTCGCGGCAGCGCAAAAACTGGCAAAGACCATGGGTATTGATGGTGCCCTCACTGGCGAACTCATCACCAGGCTTGACAACAACCAGGAGCATAAGGATTCCTTGCTTGCCATTATATCAGAGGCATACGCTGACCTGAACTGTTACCTGAAAGAAAATCAACGCATCGAAGTTTCAGCACTGGTAGTCGCTGGTGGCTGGCTTGAAGCGCTGCACCTCTCATGTCTCCACGCCAAGGGTGGAAGCGAAGATTTACGCCAGCGCATTGCGGAGCAAAAGTTTGCTCTAAATAATCTGGTGGATTACTATGCAAAATTTGGCGACAAGCCGGTGTTGAAAGAAATGGGAGATGATCTGCTTTCCTTACAACAACTATTCAATGAAGCTGCCAAGAGTGACGGCAAGACAACCAAGGCCGCTGATGCAAATGGTGTGGTGACGATTGGAACCAGCAGCACTATCAAAATGAGCGACCAGACATTGCAAGCTATTGCAACCAAAGCGTCAGAACTTCGTAGCAAGTACATTTCTTTCTAAGTAAAACAGGAACGATTCAAAGAAGTTAAGTAAGAGATCCACCCCAAAGAACAAAACGAACATGAAAAGAATATTCACCATACTGATGCTTGCAGCCTTGCTGCCCCTTGCAGGAAGCGCTCAGTGCAGAGCCTTTACCAAGAACAAGTGTTTGCCGCTGCTGGATGGCTACGTGCAGAATGACAATTACAACTCGGCCCAACTTGTGCCCGGTGATGATGCAGAACTATTGCTGACATTTTACGGAGGAAAGGAATACCGCCTTATACTTTGTGCTCACCCCATACTTGGCACCGTGCTGTATGAGGTAAAGGACACCAATGGAGAACTGATATACTCAGGCGACTCTTCCGATGAGAAGCAGACCTTTGATTTCAAAATGACCAATACACAACAACTGATAGTGAAGATAAAAGTGCCCGAACAACCAGCGAGTGTGAGCACACACGAAGGCTGCGTATCAGTGATGGTTGGCTCCAAAGAATTGAAATAGTACATCACATACATATGAAACAAGGGTCGTCAAGCGCGGCCCTTTTTTATTGGCCAATCTTTACAACAAAGAAATGATTGCATAACAAAGCAATCGGGCAACGCAATAACTAAAGTCAGCATCTGTTTATTGCTGCCCTTGTTTTGAATACTTCCACACCCAATGCAGTACTTTCGTTACCCCGCATGAAAAGTTCCATTTTCAGAATAGCAGCACTCCTTTTTTTACTCTTTGCGCTGAGCCAGCGGGCCAGTGCTACACACAATCGCGCAGGCGAAATAACATACCAGCACATGCAGGGGCTTACCTACAAGGTAACTATCACCACCTACACCAAAGCCTCGGCTGTGGCTGATCGCCCGTGGCTAAAGCTGAAGTGGGGCGATGAGCCAGATGATGTGACAGACCTGGAGTTGGACAGCTTGCAACGCATCAATGGCGGAGGCAATGGTGAGGAAATACCGGGAACGGACATCAAAAAAAACATTTACGAAGGAGAACACACATATGCTGGTCCGGGCATGTTCTACATCAGCATGGAAGATCCCAATCGCAACGCAGGTGTACTCAACATCAATAACGGAGAACCAGGTACCCCGCAGGACGAGAAGACCTCCACATCTGTGATGGCAGTGTTCTCCATTCAAAGTTTGCTGGTAATATCACCACTCACAGGGCACAACAACTCTGTGGAGCTGATAAACCCGCCAACGCAGGACGCGTGCATTTTTCAACCTTGGGAACACAACCCTGTTGCCTATGACGCGGATGATGACCAGTTGGTGTTTAGCTTGGTGCAATGCTTGGGTAATGGAGGCCTGCCGCTTGATGGCTGGGAGTCACCTCAAGATTATACAGACAGCAATTCAGACACATTCACCATTGATTCGGAAAATGGCGACATACTTTGGTTGGAACCACTTGTTGCCGGGGAGTATAACATTGCCATCTTGATAGAAGAATACCGTGACGGATATCTTGTGGGAGCAGTATTGCGTGATATGCAGATAAACGTAGTGAATTGCAACAACCACCCTCCAGTTATCACACAACTTCCAGATTACTGCATAAATGCCGGTGAATCGCTTGAGATTTTTGTTAGTGCAACCGATCCGGATGCGGGTACAAACCTCACTATGTCAGCATACAGCGGAATTTTTAGTGAGGTAGAACATCCTGCAACCTACAGTTTCGATGGAGCGAACGATATTCTTGAATTCAATTGGGAACCGGAGTGTGAAGAGGTGCGTCTTCAGCCTTACTATGTTTCGTTTGTAGCAACAGATGATGACTTCCCCAACCTTTCAGATTTTGAAACCATAAGCATTCGCGTGGTGGCACCGCGTGTTGAAAACCCGTCAAGCACGGCCACAGGAAACTCGGTGCTTGTTCAATGGGATGCCACACCGTGCCTCAACTCGTTTGAAACGTTTGAGATACCACAAGTGAAGTATGAGATATATAGGCATGTTGGCTTCACGGGATGGACACCGGGGCAGTGTGAGTTGGGTGTTCCACCTGAAACTGGCTACAGTTTGGCGGCCACTGTAGATGGAGCGCTTACTACATCATGGACAGACAATGACGTGGTGTTTGGCGGACAATATTGCTACATGATTGTGACCATCTGGCCCGATGGTGCAGTGAGTTACGCAAGCGCGGAAACTTGTGTGATTATTGAGAAACAGGCTCCGGTAATGTTGAAGGTAAGCATAGGCACTACTAATGTGCTGCTTGGCAATGATACCATTTGGTGGACAGATCCGAGCGATATAGATACACAACAATATCCGCCACCATACAGCTACAAATTATACCACAACACAGGCTTGGGCATTCCCAATACAATTATCTATTCATCACCAAACTATCCTGATTTGGCGCAAGGCATCATGGAGTATGTGCATGAAGGAATAAATACAACAGGCAATCAGCACAACTACCGTGTTGAGTTTTATTCAGATGGAGTTGCAGTAAATTTTTCACCAGAGGCATCAAGTATTTATTTACAGCCAATACCCGGAGACAACGAGATAACCCTGAATATGCTCGGTGCCACTCCCTGGGAAAACTATCAGTACACCGTGTTCCGCAAAGCACCGGGGGAGACGAATTTCACACTGCTTACCACAACTAATGAGGCAACCTATACTGATACAAGCCTCAATAACAATGCGACTTACTGTTATCGGGTATTAAGCCTTGGTACTTATGGTGCACCGGGAGTTCCTGATTCGCTTTGGAACTGGAGCCAGGAGGTGTGTGCACAACCCTATGATATGACACCTCCGTGCGCGCCTGTGCTGCAACTGGTTCACAACTGCGACTCTCCCTTGGCTGAGCTTGTTTGGAATATGCCCAATGAATTGTGCCCAAGCGATGAGCAGCAATACAACATTTACTACACACCAGTGCAAGGCGATACACTGCAACTTATTGCTGTGGTGGATGTAGATGAAGCTACCACTTATTTGTTTGAAGACACCAATCCACCATTGAGCGCGGCAGGCTGCTATGCTGTTACTGCTCTCGATTCGCTCAACCTGTGGCCCGATGGAAACTACTACCAGAACGAAAGTGAAATGAGTGAAATAATTTGTGTAGACAATTGTCCAATCTATTTCTTGCCCAACGTGTTCTCACCGAACAACGATCAGTTGAACGACTTGTTTGTGCCCTTTGAATACCGATTCGTTGAAAGCATTGATCTGAAAATATTCAACCGCTGGGGTAATGTGGTATTCGAAACAAAAGACCCCGCTATTCTCTGGGACGGAACCAACAAGGACAGTGGCAACATGAGTGCTGACGGAGTTTATTACTACACCATCGAAGTGAATACTATACGCCTGAGCGGCATAGCAACAGAGCGCTTCGCTGGCGATATTCAATTGCTCGATGGTAAAGCCGGAAATCAAGGCGGACAATAATTAGAGAACCAATTCCATCATAAGTATATGTTTTCCGGTATTGCAGAATGTGTGGGCGAGGTAAAAGAAGTGCGCTACCAAAATTCGAATGCACAAATTGTATTGAGTTGTCCATTTGTTTCTGAACTCAAGATCGATCAAAGCATAGCCCATGATGGTGTATGTCTTACAGTGGTTCATATTGAAAACGATCACTATACAGTCACTGCTATCGCGGAGACATTGAAACGAACGAACCTCGGCAAATGGAAAGCGGGCACTGTTGTCAATCTTGAACGCAGCCTGAAGGTGGGCGACAGATTAGATGGCCACATTGTGCAGGGCCATGTGGACACCACCGCTGTTTGTACTTCAGCTGAAGACCTCGTTGGCTCTTGGAAGTATCATTTTGTTTATGAAGCGAATCCAAAACACATTAGCGTGCAGAAGGGCAGTGTGTGCGTGAATGGTGTAAGCCTGACTGTTGTGGATTCTTTGGTGGATGGATTCAGCGTATGCATCATTCCATACACATACGAGTACACCAACTTCAATCAACTAAAGGTGGGCGATGTTGTGAATGTGGAGTTTGATATTGTGGGTAAGTACATCGCGAAGATGTATCAGTCACACCGATAAAATTTATCTCGCGGGAGGCTCATCATTCTTATCGCCTTTCTTTTTCAAGTCAAGCTGCAATTGATATGAAACAAGCAGAACGAAATCCATTTCCTGTGGGGAATCATGCAAGCTTTTTTGAACGAGATAGCCGACTGATAAACTCTGACTCTTGTTGAGGCTGCGCTCTACTTCGCCTATCCAGCGCCAGTTTTGCAACGCAAGATTTGTGTTGTTTTCTGTGGCATTGAATGTTTCGAATGAAGTGCTTATATCGGTTTTTTTCAGGCCGCTGTAATTCACTTTGAATCTATTGCGCACCGTAGTCACAAAATCAGCATCGCTTTCGCCAGCAAAATTGGCAATGGCGAACTGCCAGCGGGGTTGGTAAGTAAATGTGAAGTCATTCCATTTTTTTTTCAGTGCAACACCAAGTTGCAAACGCTGACGCGGGTCAAAGAATAGATCGTTGCGCCTGACACCACCACGATACGTGGCGCTTATGCTAAGGCGCTTGCTGAATTTGTATTGTGCGCCCGCATCTGTAAATGCACTTGCCAGCCTTGTAATGTTTTCGTCCAGACGTACTTCGGGTGAGATGGAGACCTCAAGCTTTTTGCTTAGTTCCGCACTTAGGGCAAGGCTTGTCCACATGCCGGCATCTTTGAATTGCGCATTGGCTGCGCATGAGATAACAAGCGGAATAATTATGTGTAGTTTATTCCACATCATAAATCGTCAAGGTGCCCGCATCAAGTTCTTGTTTCTTCTCATCTATTTCCACATCCAGCATCACGGGCATGTGGTCTTCGTCCCAGGCCACATCCACCGTGTTGGTATCCTTGCTGAAGGTGTAGACAGTGTATTTGCCGGGGCGCAAATACAGAAACTCGAATTCGCCACTGAAGTTGGTTTGCACTCTGTCGTCAGGCGAGGTATGGTCGCCATAGATGATGTACACGTCCTGATCATTGGCCCTTACCGTTGCCTGTGTGGTAGCGGGGTTGGTAAGCACTATGCGGATGTCTTTGTCAATGCGGCCTTTTATGGAAGAGTTGCCACCATCACCGGCCTCTTTCTTGCACGCGGCAATGGCAAAACAAACCAGTATGATGGTCAGATATTTTTTCATGGAAAAATTTTGAACGAATAAATTAAGAGTTGAATCCCGTGCTGAAGCTTTCATCCATCTGCCCTTCTTGCTGGTCTTCGTAGAAGTAGATTTTCAGCATCACCGTATCGCGCAAGAAGTCAATTTTACCAATTTCAATGCGGTTGATCTTCATGCCTGTTCGCTCCTGCAAATCCAGCAGCAGCTCACCACGCTTGCCCTGTTGTATAAGGTCTATGCGTTCATACAAGATTAGTTTTTGTGATTCGTGGCGTAGTAGCCACACCTTCTCCAGGCCATAGGTAAGGGCTATGATGGACATGTTGGCAAAAGTCAACTCGGCCAGCGATATTTTTTTGTTGATGAGCGCATTCATCACCGACATGCCAATCACAATGAAGAGGTATGTCATCTCTTTGATAGGAATGGCATCGGTGCGATAACGGATGATGCCGAATACGGCAAACAAGCCGAGAGCAAAACCCATCTCAAGCTTTACGCTTTCCAGCAAAAAGCACATGGTGAAAATGGAAATGCTGAACAGGAAGTAGGTGAAAAGAAAATCTTTGCGCTTTGCTATGGGATAATAAATCACGCGCACCAGCACAAAAATGAAAGACATGTGCAGCAAGAGACGAATGACTAAGCCCAGCAGGTCTTCTCCATTGAAGAGCTTTACACCACCGAGTGGATTTATTTTATCATCCTTAGCCGTCTCCGCCAAGTCAGGAACAGCATCCTGAATCATGGCAAGCATTTGATGTGTATAGTCTGTAATCTCAGGCAGCATTGGCGTTGGTTATTTTTTTTATGCGAAGAATTTTTTCTTTGAAATTATTGGATTTCACCTCCGGATAGAGCAATGCAACACCGAGACAGTACTTGCTGATGCCTTCTGGTCTGTGCAGTTGTCGCTTCATGTGTTTCATGAAACGCGAGTGTCGGTTGGCCCCATCTTGCTTCACCTCTGCTATTACAAAGTCATCAAGCGATATCCTTTGGTTGTTGTAGTAAAAAGCCAAATCAGTGTCAAGTGTAACACGCTCGCCCGCCACAGTATCTACCAGTGTTGTCCTATTATAGCTATTCCAGATTTTTGGAACGAGTGCATGTGTATTGTGAGCCTTTTCATTCACAAAACCCTGCCCCCTTTCATCTATCACGGGGACCATTTCTTTCAGCTTAATTCGGCTTTTGAATGTGCGGCCTTTGTTGTTTTTTTCTTTTACCTCCAGAAAGGAGATACTGCTCTCTACATACTCACGCTTGCGTATTTTATATCGGTGAATCTTGCCATTCTGGTGTTGGATGTAGTGAAAAAAGTCTTCGGTGTCATAGTAAAGTGTTTCATAGCGGCTTTGTCTTACGCCCTCTACTTCCAGCGCGCTATACACGCCCACAAGGTCAGGCAGCATCTCTGCCAGTTGTTTTTTACTGAACATGAATTTGGTATCGGTGCGGTTCATCAGTTGCACACCGTCCATCTCAGCCAACGTAATTGGCCTGAAACCCGAAAGAATTTCTGTGAGGTTGATTGACAAAATTTTCCTTTTTCCTAACGCAGACAAAACAAATGGAAATGTGAACCCGCGCCAAATTGAAATTGCGCACCTCAATTTTGAGCCTACAACTCTACACACAGATGAGAAGAGTGCGAATACAAAAATGGATAGAAGTGCTTGCAGTATTGTGCAGCCTGCTCTATACATTTTTGTATTTGCACAGCAGCTCGTGGTGTTTTGTATTCGGGTTGCTTAGCCCGCTGCTGTTCATTTTTATTACCTTGAAAAAGAAAATATATGCCGACACGACCCTGCAAGTGTTCTATGTTCTGATTACGTTTTACGGCATAATCCATTGGGGTGGCGAGTGGCCAAAGGAACACTGGTCGGCAGCAACGCATCTTGTTTTTGTCATCTCAGGTTTTGCCTTGGCCACGTTGAGTGGCTTTTGGCTCAGGCGAAATACTGATGCCGCGCTGCCATTCATTGATAGTTTTACCACGGTGTATGCGGTGATTGCAACCTGGATGATGATGAATTTCGTACATGAAAACTGGATTTACTTCATGGTTATCAACTCCACCTCCATGTTCATTTATTTCAATAGGAAGTTATACTGGGGAGTGGCCATGTTCTTCATTTATTTGCTCATGTCAGTGGATGGATATTTCGAACTCAACTTATTTCAATTGTGGTAAGAATTGCTGTAACCGGCCCTGAGTGCACAGGCAAAACAAGCCTGGCGCGCTGGCTTGCAGCCAAACTTTTTGATGCGAAGTATGTGAGCGAGTTTGCAAGAGAATACTTGAGCACAAAAGAGAAAGGTTATCAATACAGTCAGGCAGATGTGCTGCGCATAGCTGCTGAAACGGCCAAAATATTTTCAAAAGCATTCAGGGCCGACAAAGATGTGCTGGTGGTGGACACCGATTTTTATGTGCTTGATATATGGTGGAACGAAAAATTCAGTGAGCATCACCCCGACATAGTGGAGTATAAGCGGGTATATGATTTTGATCTTTACATATTGTGCGAACCCGATCTGGAGTGGCAGCCTGATCCGCTTCGCGAAAATCCGAACGATCGCGACCGCCTTTTTGAACTTTACAAAGGCGCACTTATCAAAGACCACCGCACCTTCGAAATTGCAGAAGGCCAGGGCGATGAACGGACTATGTTTTTATTAGAAAAAATATTGCGCAGATTTCCAAACCTGATGTTGGAGGAATAAGGATTGAGATCAGCGCATTGAAAAATTGTCCGCATCGCTCAGCACCGGAAACTTTGCCCTGAAATCTTCCAACTCATCCCACGAAAGTGATTGCGTAGCAACTTCTTCTATCCACTTATTGAATTGATAGAGATATTCTCCGCGAGGATTGATGAACGCAGAGTCACCCACGTACTTATTTCCATTTGGGTCATCACCGATGCGATTCACACCAAGCAGATAGCACTGATTTTCGATGGCGCGGGCAAACAACAATTTCTTCCATACCTCGATGCGAACTGATGGCCAATTGGCAACATAGATGAGCATATCATAAAGTGGTTTTCCATCTGTCAACTTATTTCTGCTCCATGCAGGAAAACGCAAATCGTAACAAATGAGTGGACAGATTTTCCAGCCCCGCCATTCTTCTACAAGCAATTCATTTCCACTGTGGTAGTGTTTGTCTTCGCCTGCAAAAGTGAAGGTGTGCCTTTTGTCATAAGTGCTGAAAGTGCCATCGGGCCTCACCCACAAGAGGCGATTGAAGTACTTCTTATTCTCTTCCACGGATACGCTTCCGGTAATCACGGCATTCAACTTTTTCGCCCATGCGCGCATCCAATTCAGCGTGGCCATGTTTTCCAAATCCATTTTTTCCGCAATGGTTTTGGGTGACATGCTGAAGCCGGTGGTAAACATTTCGGGCAACACCACCACGTCTGTTTCACTTTGTATGGAAGCAAGGTGTTGATCAAAATGCAAACGATTTGCTTCGGGGTTTTCCCAAACAAGATTGGATTGAATGGCAGTAACGACTAAGTCTTTCATTGATAATTAATATTTTGCTCGGGAACGCCTCACTGACTTTTGTTTCAGCATTCTATGCTTTGGGCATTTTATCGTGTAACTCAATCTCAACTTTTGCGATTCGCCCGCAGCCAGATTCAACTTCCAGGTCAGCTTGCCGGAGTCCTTGTCCAACACCGCTCCTGAAGTTTCATTGGCCGTCACTTCAATTTCAGTATCCGAAGAAATGGGCAGTTGATCCTCGATAGTAAGTGACACTGCACCATCGCGATTGTTTTTGGCGGTTATCTCAAACACCAATGTCTCTTTGGTAGAATTGCCACTTACAGTTTTTTTGTTCTCTTCCGATTTTTTCAAACGCTGTAGTTTTATCTTGCTGTCGCGACCCAACGATAACACAAGAGTGTCTTCCACACTGGCAGTATTGATGTATGAATTGCCGAGGTATGCACCGTTGTAATACACACTTGCATTTCCGCTAACAAGGTTCAGTGCATTCCAGCCGATCACCTTTGCTGTGAGGAACGCATCGTTGTCCACCTTCGGCACTGCGTAGTGCTCATACTTCGCTTCCAATGTGTACTTTGTTACTTCCACTATATATGGCTTGGCATCTGCAAGAATGGAATAGGGTTGCGGTATTTCAAATTCGGCATTGAGTTCGGAGACTTCTACAATTTCAATTTGTTGTTGGGGTTTTTGATTTTTCTTTTCAACTACTTTACTATCCATATTTCGTTCTGCAATTGCCACTTCCATAAGTCTATTGTCTAATCCCTGTTGATTTTCTTCTTCAGAATCAAAATAACCATTACTGAACCCCGCCATTTGATTATTTCGATACCCCGTATTGTCCTCTGCCAAATCCCAAGCATCCAGCCTCGGTTTTTCAGCGCCCTGCTTTGGATCGGCAGTAGAAAGTTTCAATTTCACATTGTTCCATTCTAATCCGCAATTGTTGTAGACGTTTGCCCTGTAAGTAAGCTCAACAGGCTTGGTAATTCCATCGCTGCGCACATCGTACTTCGGTTCCCAGCCGGCTTGTGCCACTTGATATTTGATGGACACATCGGCCTTTTGCGATTTGTTTGAAACAACCACCAAAGCAATTTCAGAAGAAGGCGGATTGTATTTCGCGTTTAGCTCTGTGAGTTGTCTTTGTAGCAAGTTGTTGGTCACTTGCAGATCGGTGCGCTCCTTTTTTAGTTTGAAAAGTTTCTCGTTCAAGTCATTCATCCTGTCACGATAAAAGTTGGCTGCTTTTTCTATTTCTGCTGTAGGCACATTTTGCGAGGTGCCGCCAATGCCTTCGTTTTTGAATAGCATTTGCTTCTCCGTTTCCAGCACGGTTATTTTATCTCCAGCCATTGTCAGCTTGTCCACCACCAATTGCAGCGAGTCGCGCACTATAGCAATTCTGGGGTTTTCCTGCACATTGTTGAGATAGTTGATGCGATGACTTACCGATAGAATAGTAACGTCTTTCGGATCGATGTTCACCACAATGGTGCTGCCATCCAAGTCAGGTGATAGGTTGCCAAATGTCAGTTCCTGCTTCCCTTCTTTCAAACTCACCGAAGCCTGATGATGCAATTCAGCACCACTCATGAATACAGTGACATCGGTAATCTTGGAATCAATCGTTTTTTGTTGGGCAAATGCCCGCACTGTAAACAGCGCAAGCAAGATTAGAAAAGTTGTTGGCTTCATGATAAGAGTATTTTTATTTTATGTGTTGTACTGTGAATGCAGCGCGGAAACACGCATCAAATCTGCGACAAAATATGTCCCGCCCTTTCCAAAACTTCGTCCTCTTTCGCAAAACAAAACCGCAAAACGTTCTCGTCTAAGTGATCGGGATAAAAAACAGAACAGGGAATGCTTGCGATTTTAAACTCTTTGGTAAGTCGAATGGCAAGGTCGGTGTCTTTCTCATCAAACATGCCCTCGTAACAAAGCGACTGAAAGTAGGTGCCGGTGGAGGCGGCAAACTTGAAACGTGATAATTTTATTTCATTCAGAAAAAAATTTCTTTTCTCTTCATAAAACTTTGGGAGACCCAAGTACTTGCCCTCATCCTCCATGTACTCAGCTAAAGCGTGTTGCACAGGCGTGTTGCAAGAAAACACATTGAACTGATGCACCTTTCTGAACTCTGCCATCAAGTCGGCAGGCCCGCAGATGTAGCCCATCTTCCAGCCCGTATTGTGAAATGTCTTTCCAAATGAAAAAACTGCAAGCGACTGTGCGGCAAGTTTTGGAAAGCGAGCCACACTTTGATGTTGCAGCCCATCGAAGATGATATGCTCATACACTTCGTCACTCAGCACAATGATGTCTGTGCCTGCAATGAGTTTTTCCAATTGCATCATGTCCTCTTCGCTCATGCATGTGCCACTTGGGTTGTGTGGCGAGTTGATGATGATCATGCGCGTGCGGTGATTCACCAACTTTTTCACCCGCTCCCAATTCACTTTGTAGTCGGGGTATCGCAGGTTGTACCAAATGCTTTTTCCGCCATTCAATTCGATCGCTGGTGCGTAACAATCGTACGCTGGAGCAAATAGAATCACTTCATCTCCTTCGTGTACCAATGCGGTGATGGCAGTGTAGATGGCTTGCGTGCCCCCTGCTGTAATAGTGATTTCGTCTGTAGCAGCATATTCATGGCCATACATCTTATTGATTTTTGCGGATAGGAGTTTACGCAATTCCAACACGCCTTGCATAGGTGCATATTGATTGAACCCCTTGCTGATGTATTTCTCTACCAATTTACCCAACTGCATATCCATTTGAAAACCGGGGAAGCCTTGCCCAAGATTCACAGCACCTACTTCAGCAGCGAGCTTGGACATCACGGTAAAGATGGTAGTGCCCACATTGGGCAGTTTGCTTTGTATCA
>JBJXFP010000067.1:0-56662 GCA_046155615.1 Flavobacteriales bacterium
CCTTTGGAGCGGCCCGCTGTGCATTACACAAGTTCTCTCAGTGCGAAGCATCCACAAGGTAGATGCGGTGCTTTACGGCAAACAACACGAGTCCGATGCGTGACGAAACATGCAACTTCTGAAACAATTGCTCACGGTAGCCATCTACAGTGCGTGGACTCACTATCATCTTTTCGGCTATTTCTTTCATGCTCATATCGGAGCAGGCGAGCTTTAAGAATTCTTCTTCGCGGTCCGACAGGTGTGGCATGGATTGCTCTTCGCTTGCTTTCCCATTACTTGCCTTGTGTATGATACTTTCTGACAGTATTTCAGAATAATAGACACCATGATCGAGTACTTCAAAAATGGCCTTGCGTAATATTTTGGGTTCGGTGTCTTTCAGCAAGTAGCCAACAGCCCCGCAACGGATCATGCGTATTACCGATGCGTCATCTGCAAACATCGATAGGGCTATTACCTTGACGTTGGACATATTTTTCTTCAACCATTTGGTGGTTTCAAAACCATTCATTTCAGGCATGTTGATGTCCATCAGTACTACATCTACTGGCATTGTCTCCAGTTTTGATATCAGATCGAGTCCGTTTTCTGCTTCAATCGTTACCTTGATGTAATCATCTTGCAGCAGCCTTGCCAGTGCAGTCCTCATCAGCGTATGGTCGTCAGCTATGGCCAATTTTATTTTCTTCATCTGCGGTTGGTTTTTATGTGGCGTTGGCTATTGAATAGTGTAGCGGAATATCTATCAACACACGAGTTCCTTTACCCGGTTTCGATTCAATGGTGCATTGGCCTTTCAATATTTCCGCTCGGCTGGTTATGTTGCGAAGTCCAAGTCCTTTTGCCTGGGTAGTTGTGTCGAATCCTTTGCCATTGTCATTCACCATCAGTTTCAAACGATCACCTCCCGCTGTCAGCGCTATTTCAAGCATTGTTGCATCTGCGTACTTCATGGCATTGTTCAGTGTTTCCTGCACACATCTGAAAAGTATAACCTCGTGTCCTTCTTTGATGTGGTATCCATTCAGATGCGACTCAAAATGAAAATCCATTCCCACAGATGCTTTTAACAACTCCAGTTCCCTGATGATTGATTTCTCAAGGCCATGCTCAAGTATGTAGTTGCCATTGAGCGAACGACCCATGTTGCGCAAGTCTTGAATGGCTCCGGTCAGCAATTCGCCCGCACTGCTGCAATTCTCAGGCATATTTTCCATTGTCATTGTATTTATCTGCAGCTTGGCAAGGCTCAGTGCATGTCCTACATTGTCATGTATCTCTTCTGATATGGAGCGCATGGTGTGCTCATACAGTTCGAGTTTAGCCTTATTACCCTCACGTTCATACTGTACCCGTATCAGCTCTTTTTCCTTCTCGTGCTCACGTTGGCGTTGCTTATATCGCACCACAAAGAATACAATAAAGCTGCACAGCAACAGTGTGAGTACCGTGATGGAGATGCTGATGATTACTATTTCATTGTTGTTATCCATGGGCGATGTTTTCTCTTGCATTGAGTTCGACTGACCAACCAAGTGCACTGTAATAAATCAAACACATAAGCACATTTACCTGGAGCAGCATACCACCTGATTCAAAGCTCAGGTAATTGTAAATGGTCCAATAAAACAGCGAACTGCTTTGGTAAATGAGGAAGGCTGCGCAAAGCCAGAACCTGCTTTGCTTCAGCAAAATTCTGCTCTCAGGTTCATCAAGCATATATCTGAGCACCAGAAGCGCACTTATGATTACCAACAGATTCAATGGTGTGATGAGGTAAGATGGAAGTTCTGCAAGTGATTGAACAAACAATACATTCAAGAGTCCCCAAACAAGAAGTGCCACAAAGAAATACTTTAACCATTTCCACTGCTTTTGTTTTCCAAGCAATTGCTGAAATATGAATCCGAACAATAGTGACAATGCCAGATTATAGATGTGGTAGAGCCAAAGGTTGTTGCTATTTGGCGACTTGGTTAACCGTGCCAATACATCTACCAGGCTGGTCAGCCAAAACATGGTTGCTACAAGTCTGAATAATACAGAAAGCGATTGCCAGCGAAGTATGCAGATTGCTGAACCGGCCAGGTAGATGCAGAGCAAGATTACATTCATCAATGCCTTCTTAAGGGTGAGCCGGCACCACCTTCTGTACTATGTGTAGCAGCAGGTGGACAATTGTGCGGACAGCCATTGGTCATGTCTACAATCATTGGATCAGAAGCATCGATAATATCAACAATGTTTCCCTTATTGACAGTTCCACTGGGCACCCAGACCAAAGTTATTTCATCCAGGGAGTTCTTTGCCAGGTACAACTGAACACCTGATGCATCAGCATCATATTCATTGAAAACTTGTTCCAGGGCACATCTTTCAAGCCGCCAGCCTTCAAGTACAGTGTTAGAATCCAGCATGAGTTTATTAGTGTTGCTCGGATCATTATAGTCCGATATCATTGTTTGAGCTTCGCTCAAAGTCTTTTTCATACCTCCGCTGGTTATGCAATCTTCTGTTGGCCGATACAGGATCAGATAAACGATGAATGCACCGATACCCACACCTACGATGAAAAAAAGGATTTCTCTTGTTGTCATTGGATTAAATGTTTAGTGGTTTAGAAAATTTTTTGAAATGAATTGCCTAAGGTAGGATCACCAGTCCGCGATTTGCAATACCTTCAGAATTTGGGAAAATATAAAATCATGCTGACAAATCAACTGCTTTGCTACGCAATCAATCATTTCAGTACATGTACTATCTGTCTTTTTCGAGATGCAGAAAAATGAAAAAAGGGTGTTTTCACGGGGGTGTGGGGGGGTGTTTTCACGGGGGTCAAAAAGGGGTGTTTTCACCCTTGTTTGCCGTTTGCTGATTTCTGAAAATTTGTTTCGCTAAAGGAAAATATGAGTTCCTCAATGGGCTTTAATAGAAAAACTAAATACTCACAACAGTATCACCCCCTGTGCTTGCCCCGGCTGGCCCAATTCATAACGATGGATTGACCATGGTTCGTCTCTTAGGGAAAAATTAATAGGCACAAATTCACTAAATCGGTAATTCGAAGTAATGGAAAACAGCCAGGCAGGACAGGGGTTGGTGCTGTATTCAGTTTTTCTTATTTGACTTTCTTAATCCACCTGCATGTTCACATTCAAAGTGAAGTAGAGGTGTTGTTCACCCAAATGGATAAATTGATGTTGAACTTGGCCAACACTGCGCTTAGCAATGGTCAGCAAACCCAGACCTGCACCACCTTTGTAACTGAATTCATCGTTGCACAAGGTTTCTATATAGAGTTTGCGTATAGCATTTTTATCTAATGCATTCAGTTCGTCAATGCGTGCTGTAAGCGTTGGTTCATCCTCAGATGAGATCAGGTTTCCCGTGCATATCTTGTACATATTGTCAAATCGGCCAACTATGAGGTAGCTGTGCATATAACCATGCTTGTCAGTGGATCCATGCTGCGCAATGTTCTGCGTCATTTCTACCACCAGACTGCTGAGCCTCTTCATGGTTTGGCGCTTGTCTCCTTCGTCTATTACACTTTGTTCAAGCAGTTTCATTATATGTTCTGTCTTACCCTCATTCAGGTTACCGATGTTGGCAAACAACACCTTGCCTCCGCCAGCCTCATTCAAAAATGAGGTAAGCGTCCGGTTGTATTCGGACAGAATAATTTCGATGCTGTGACCACTGAGGCTTGTCACCATTGATTTCGTATGGCAGCAGTTAAGGTATCAAGGACAGATTGCAGGTTCTGCGGCTGACAAATATGTGGTTTTATTTGACCAAATCAAATAAATATGCGACAAAATTTATTAGTGTCTTCTAAACACCTTATGTTTCAAGCATTTCACGATAGCGTGATTTGATGGCGGGACGATGCAAAACCATGACATAATGCGAGATAGGAAAATTTCTACCTGTTTCATTCGATACGTTTGTATGCATTTTTCCATCGATACATTTACACGAAATAACAATGCGCCAAACCATAGTAGCAGGCAACTGGAAGATGAACAAGACCATAAGCGAAGCTGTGCAGCTTGCTATGGACTTGCACAACTACAGTCCCGATTTTCCTCAAACGGTGGAAGTGCTGGTTGCACCACCCTCACTTTACCTTGCCAATATTCAATTGCTTGAGCATCCGACTTACAAGCTGGCAGCACAGAATTGTAGCCACCACGACTATGGCGCCTTCACTGGTGAGCACAGTGCCGCCATGCTGCACGAGATGAATGTGCCCTATTGCATCATCGGACACAGTGAACGCAGGCAATATTTCCACGAGTCGCCTGAGATGATTGCGCGTAAACTCGATGCTTGCCTTAGAAATAATGTGCATCCCATATTCTGCTGTGGTGAGGTGCTGGAAGACCGCAATGCAAACCAACATTTCGTTACCATCCTGCACCAGCTGGAGCATTCACTCTTTCATCTTGAATCCAATGAGATGAAAAATGTAATAGTCGCTTACGAGCCTGTGTGGGCTATAGGCACTGGAGTTACAGCAAGTGCAGAACAAGCCCAGGAGATGCATGCTTTCATTCGCGAACAACTTGCCATCCACTTTGGCCAACCGGCTTCTGAGGAAATTTCGATACTCTATGGTGGCAGCGTGAGCGCATCCAACAGTGCCGAGCTGTTCGCCATGCCCGATGTGGATGGCGGCCTGGTAGGTGGAGCATCGCTGAAGGCCAAAGATTTTACCGCTATTATTAAAAATGCTGCATGAGCCACACCTTAGTGGAGTTCGAACTGCAGCCGCTGCTGCCAGCGCGCGAGGTATTGCTGGCAGAGCTGGCCGAGCTGGGTTTCGAAAGTTTTGAAGAAACACCGCATGGACTCAGAGCATACATTCCTTCAGCATCATTCAGCGAGGAGTTGCTGCAACAACTCATGACTGCGCAAATGGATGCCCAGGTGATGACATGGAAGATTTTCATTTTGCCTGAACAAAACTGGAACGAAGCATGGGAACGCAACTTCGACCCCATAGTGGTGGACGAAAAGTGTCTCATCAAAGCGCCATTTCACAAAGGCATTCGCAGCTATCCGCTGGAGATAATCATAGAGCCTAAAATGTCTTTCGGCACGGGCCACCACGCCACCACGCACCTCATGCTTGGTGCTATGCTCCGTATGAATTGGAAGAACAAGCAGGTGCTGGACATGGGCAGCGGCACCGGTGTGCTTGCCATAGCTGCCGAAAAGCTGGGGGCTGCGCATTGCACCGCTATTGATATAGATATATGGGCTTATGAGAATGCTCTGGAAAATGCAGAGCGCAACCAGTGCACACACATCACATGCATACAGGGTGGAGCAGAAACAATTGCCACAGATGCGAAATACGATGTAGTGCTGGCCAACATCAACCGCAACATACTACAGCGCGACATGCATCTATATGTTGCGGCTATGAGCAAGGGTGCCAGTATCCTGTTGAGCGGATTTTATGTGCATGATGTAGCAGACATCTCACGCATTGCAACTCCGCTTGGGCTCGCACTGCAACAGCAGAACACCCGCGATGAGTGGTGTATGTTGCACTACATACTCCATTGATGTAAACGGCCTTTGGCAAAACCCCGAAGGGGTTGAATTATGGTACAGTGTTGTTCAACCCCTTCGGGGTTGACTTTGTGTGTGGACAGGTCGTGCCACGGGTTGCACCCGTGGTTATCGTTATTGAACCCCTTCGGGGTTCTGAGTATCCGTTGTCTCCTGCCCACCACTTAACTATAACCACGGCCAACTACCTTCGCCCCCTGCGCAATGAATCAGTACAAAAAAATCGCTTTTCACACATTGGGCTGCAAGCTGAATTTCTCTGAAACATCGGCTATTGCAAGGCAGTTTACCGATGCAGGCTATGCCCGTGTGAACATGGACGATGCGCCCGATGTACTGGTGATAAACACATGCAGTGTGACCGAACAGGCCGACCGCAAGTGCCGCAACATAGTGAGCCGGGCCACACGCAGCAACGCAGGGGTGTATGTAGCCGTGGTGGGTTGCTATGCCCAACTGAAACCGCAAGAGATAGCCGGCATACCGGGTGTAAACCTTGTGCTTGGTGCCGGAGAGAAATTCAACCTGTTGCAGCACGTGGAGCAAACACAGCAGCAGACAGAGCCACAAATTTTTGCAGGAGAAATAAAAGATGTCAAAACGTTTGTGCCCTCCTACAGTGTCGGTGATCGCACGCGCACTTTTCTGAAAGTGCAAGACGGCTGCAATTACTTCTGTGCTTTTTGCACCATACCCCTTGCACGTGGCCGAAGCCGCAGCGCAACTATTGCCGATACGCTGGAGCAGGCTCAAAAGGCTGCTGACGGGGGTGCTAAAGAAATAGTGCTTACGGGAGTAAACATTGGCGACTTCGGCACGGCACAGGGCGAAACGCTGCTGGCCCTCATCACCGCATTAGACAAGCTGCAAGGCGTGGAGCGATTTCGCATTTCCAGTATAGAGCCTAATCTGCTGAGTGACGACATCATTCAATTTGTGGCTGAAAGCAAAAAGTTCATGCCGCACTTTCACCTGCCATTGCAAAGCGGCAGTGATGATGTGTTGCGCGCGATGCGCAGGCGCTATCGCTCTGAGCTTTATGCAAAGCGTGTGGAAAAAATAAAACTGCTGATGCCACATGCGTGCATTGGTGTGGATGTGATAACAGGTTTCCCTTCGGAAACAGATGAGCACTTTGGCACCACGCGCGACTTGCTGCTGGAGCTTGCTGTAAGTTACCTCCATGTATTTACCTACAGCGAGCGCGACAATACCACGGCCCTGCGCATAGCTGATGTGGTGCCGATGGATGTGCGCCACCAGCGCACCGCACAACTGCGCATGCTGGGCGAAAAGAAAAAACGCGCTTTCTACAACGAACACCTTGGCCAGACCCGGCCCGTGCTGTGGGAGGCCAGCGAGGATGATGGCTACATGCATGGCTTCACTGACAACTATATAAAACTGCGGCAGCCATACCATGCCACGCTGGTGAATGATATCGGGCAAGCAGTGGTGGCTGCCAGTGCCATGGTGTTGGATTGAGTGCGACCTCACCCTGCCCCACTCTCCCATGGGGCTATGCAGATATGCACGTGGTCACAGTAATCGAACTTAGTGCATGAAGTACAAAAGCCAAACTCAATTTTGAAAGGAATTTAGCATTGAAGCGATTAGGGACTATTTCACAACAATGATTCTCTCACTCTGCAACACTTCACCTTCGGGCAATTGAGAATGCAGATACTTCCCAGCGGCAAGCCGCGCAGTGTTCATTATATAAATAGTGTCCACACGATGTGTTGCAAACGACTTTACAAGATTGTCTTGTAAATCATGAATATCGAATGTCGAATATCGAATGTTGAATATCGAAGTATCGGACAGCGCGTGGCCCCCGCTGACCCAGGTGCTCAATGTGAGTTCGAAGATGACCGGTGTGGAAGGTGTCATTGACCTGAAGTGGAAAAGGCTGCGCGGTGCTAAGTTTTATACCGTGCAGGTAACAGCCACGCCAGAAGTTGCTGCATCATGGACACAGTTGGTCATTGTCCCTCGCTCGAGGGTGAAGCTCACAGAAATGCCTTCGTTGCAGGTGCGCTACTTCAGGGTAGCGGGCACCGGCACTGCGGGCCAGGGCCCGTGGAGCGAAGTAGCTGAGGGTATAGCACGCTAACCAACCAGCGATGCAAAAGTGATACATGAAATACCCGTGACAGTGTTTGACGAAACAGTTTGGTATTTCAGAAAAGAACAGGCAAACCCCTGCCATACTAAGTTGCGGGGGTTGTTGTTTACTATCCGGATAAGGTCTTTATACAAAATCATATTCTCTGCTACACATGGAGGTGTTTTCTTTGGCCACCTTCTAAAAAAAATAATCGATACCCAATGAAAACACTGTGGATGATAGTTTGGATGCTGCCGGTGGCACTTGCCGCGCAGGATCGGGAGAAAGAAATACAACTGAGGCTGGGCTATGGCTTAGCTATATATGGCACCGAACTGGAATACAACTACGATGATGGCACCATTCACTTCACCCTACAAGATGATGACAGTGCTGCCACCTCGCATGTGCCGATAGAACTGCGCTATGAGTTTCACCCACGGTTCAATGCTGGTATTGATATGCGCTTCGGCAAATACCTGTATGATGAGGATGAGGACAACAGTGGCAAGAGCAATCAATTCAGCAGTTTTGGTATCGGGCTGGAAGGCGTGGTGGTGAGCAAACCAAAGTTCAGATGGTTCATTGGATTGAGTCTTAGCACAACCAAACTGCTTATTAAACAAGAAACCCTCATCAATAAAGAAACTTTTGACTGGCGTGGTGGAGGTGCCAGACTGTACACCGGCATTTGCTGGTTCGTAGCCGATGGCCCTATAGGTCTCAGCTTCAACATAGGCCGCGATTCGCGCACCTTCGACCTTAAGGAATACACCAACGAGGGAGCCACACAAGACCTTAAAAATGTGACAGGCACTTTGAAAGTATCGGGCATTGACTTCTGCTTTGGCATTACAGCCAGGCTCAAGAGATAACAGAAAACAATATGAATCAACTGAGAATAGGTATAGTGTGCTATCCGACCTACGGAGGCAGCGGAGTGGTGGCAACGGAGTTGGGCAAAGCACTTGCTGAAAAAGGACATAACATCCACATCATCACCTACAGCCAGCCGGTGCGGCTGGGTTCGGTGCGCAAAAACATACGCTACCACGAGGTGAATGTGAGCGACTATCCTCTCTTTTTGTATCCGCCATACGAGACAGTGCTTGCCAGCAAAATGGTAGATGTAGCCAAGTATGAAAAGTTAGATTTACTACATGTCCATTATGCCATACCCCATGCCTCGGCAGCCATCATAGCCAAGCAAGTGCTGGCCGAAGAGGGAATACATCTGCCGGTAATTACCACACTGCACGGCACAGATATTACGCTGCTGGGCAAAGACGCATCATTCGAACCTGTTATCTCATTTGCCATAAATAAAAGTGATGCGGTGACAGCGGTGAGCAATAGCCTGAAGAATGATACTTACAAATTATTTGGTATCAACAGAGATATAGAAGTGGTGCCCAACTTCATCAACTTAGAGAAAATGGGAAATGCTGATAAGAGCACATTGCGGGCGGAGTATGCCGATGGCGATGAAAAAGTATTGGTACATATATCCAACTTCCGTCCGGTGAAGCGCGTGACAGATGTGATAGATGCCTTTGCGCTCTGTCTGAAAGATGTGCGCTCCAAACTCATCATGGTAGGTGACGGACCGGACAGGAGCAAAGCCGAACAGATGTGCCGCGATTTGGACATCTGCGACCAGGTCATTTTTACAGGCAATGTAAAAAATCCTACAGAGATACTGAGCATAGCAGACTTGTTTGTGCTGCCATCGGAAAGCGAAAGTTTTGGCCTTGCCGCATTGGAGGCCATGGCCTGCTCAGTACCCGTTATCTCCACCAATACCGGAGGCCTGCCTGAGGTGAATAGGCATGGAGTAACCGGCATGATGAGCAATGTAGGCGATGTGGAAGACATGGCTAAGAACATGACTTACTTATTACGGGACGAAATAAAGCTAAGCAAATTCAGGCAGAATGCATTGAAGCGCGCCTCTGACTTTACAATAGAAAAAGTATTGCCACAGTATGAGGCCGTATACCAATCAGTAATACAACATGCATGACCAGTAGCGAACCAAAATTCATAGGTAAAAGAATAAGTGTGGTGCGTAGCAAGCAAGAACTCACCATCACCATTACCCAAAAAATAGAACGGTGGCAGGAGGCTATGCTGATAGGGTGGTTGGCCGCGTGGGTCTTTGTAGGTTGCGTATTTCTTTACTACACCTTCACATCTGATGATGGTATGCAGCGCATTTTCTTCGCTGTGCTAAGCGCCATCTGGAGTTACTTTCTTTTCAGAATAAGCAAAGTATTGCTGTGGCGACTCATGGGGCGCGAGTTGTTGCGGTTTAATCAAGGCAAGCTCCATTTGAAAAATGCGATAGGCAAAATGGGGAGAACGGAAGAATTCACATTCCACAACATATTCAAACTTGGGTTGATAAGGCGCGACTCGATCAACTTCATGGCCTTCATGGACGAGAGTTTTTGGATAATAGGAGGCGACCGAGTTGGTTTCAAATACAATGGTCGCCAACACGGCCTTGGCAAGCAACTCAGCATACGCGATGCGGAATTGCTGGTGCGTGTAATGGAAAGTGCGCTGAAGGAATACAAATAGCAGCTGACAGACTACTTGGATCTGCGGGCGTGCCTGCGTGACTGCCCAGGAGTGCACTGCACGTGTACCAGATCGCCTTTGGCAGCGCGCACCCTTCGCTTGGCCCACTTCTTGGATTTTTCATTTTTCTTCTGGTGTGCCTTGTAGTTGAATCCCTTTTGTTCTTTGAATTTCTGTGCCTCAGCAGGCAGCGCGTTTGTCAACAGCATCAAACATGCAGCTATCCAGATTAGTTTCATTTTCATCAATTGCATTAGCTTGTCGCAAATCAACCTTAGTCCGGGCCAAATATTTTGCATGAACCAATAATTTTTTTTTATCTACGGCACAATTCTGCTATCAGAGGTTATACATTTCGCTCATCAAGTTCTTTTCCTTATCATTTATTTTCTAACAAAACCTTAACCCGCACTGACCTCCGCGTTCGAAAAAAACACAATGCCATGCACGCCTTAACAGCATAGCACCACCAAAAAAAACGACTGGAGAACCTCCAGAGGTCTGTACAACCAAACAATTTTTTTCAAAACCCAAAAAAAAATTTACTCCAATGGTTACAGTACAACTCAAAATCGTAGAAGAGGGAATGAAGCACCCGATCACCGAGCTTCACAACACCATTTCAAAAACTTTGTTCGATGACGACATCATTGTGAAGGATGATGCAGACCTTGAACTGAAGGTCAAATTTCTGCAGGACAACGATCAGGATCTGATACTGCTGGCCCTACGTGACACCAAAACCAAACACAAATTTTCAGAAAAAGTAATCCACTACTTAGACCATAGCTGGATACAAGACACTGCTGCCGAGGCTCACGCTCTTGTATCAAGCTCAGTAGTTGCCGGCTAAAGCTGCACAACCATTACAAAAAAAGAACTTGCAAAATCCCGCTCCTGCTTGTCGGCAAGAGCGGGATTTTTATTTATAGTGTACTCAAGACACTGATATAGAGTGTCTGAAACCTTGCTGCACCAACACACGTTGAGATGTATTGAGGTAAAAACACCTCGCACTGAAGCTTGTTGCTACAAACTGAAAAAAGCGCGAATCATGCACCCTGATACCCTAAAATATTTTTATGACCAATGGGCAGAGTTCAATACTTGTTTTGCCTATCGAGGCCTGTTTCAAGAGAGTTTTACCAATACCATATTGGAAATCTCCAGTCAGAATCCCGGTCACAAATCATCTAACCTGCATAAGAAAGTTTCTTTCCTGCTGGTGGAATGTTTTCAGAATGTATTGAAACATGCAGATGTTTTGGAGTCAACCCAAAATGACAATGCCGTGGATGGCATGTTCTCTTTCAAATTCACAGAGGAATTGTTTGCCATAAACTCCATCAACGTGCTGAAGAAGGAAGAAGTGAATAATTTGAAGCAACTGATAGAACAAGTAAACTCTCTTGACGAAACTGAACTGAAAAAATTCTATCTGGAACATTTAGAAACCAATACACTAAGCGATAAGGGTGGTGCAGGATTAGGTCTGATAGAGCTTGCACGCAAGTCAGGGCACAAAATATTGTATGAGATATTCGATCTGAACCAATGCTACGCACAGTTTCATCAGCAGATAACACTTGCTCAAAATGGCGGGCAGCTTCACGAGTATCTGCATAGCAGTGCTGACTATTATGAGTTGATCTGTAAGGAGAATATTTTTCTTCAGTACAAAGGAGTGTTTACATCCAAGGCCATATTGCCAATCGTAGAGATGACCGAGCAGCGGTACCGCGAAGACAACGAATCGAAAAGCCGCACCAGCCGGGCCATGCACGTGCTCATTGAGTTGTTGCAAAACATTAGTAAAGTGAATGACAGTCAGTTCATACCTGCATTGCATCCCATGGTGTTGCTGGGTAAGTGCAGCCAGCATCTGTATGTGTATGCAGGCAATGTGGTGAGTTATCAGCAAAAAGAAAGTCTTGAACAACGGATGGACTACCTGCTATCACTGGAGCAGGAAGAGCTGGCCGAATTGCACCGCTACACCATGAAGGCAAGCCTGCGTTTTGAAAACAAAGACAGAACAGGGCTTGGGCTGATAGAGGTGGTGCGCAGCAGCCATGACAATGTTCAATATCAGATTTACCCGTTGTCATCAGACAAATACTTGTTTGCTCTGGGCATAAAATTTTAATACCGAACAAACAAAAGCTTTGAGTAGCGAAACTCTATATATACCAGGCTCGGAAGAAACTCCTGAAGTGAAACTTTCGCTTCATGATCCTAACCTTGTCATAGCCGGTCGTTCGTTTCCTGAGAATGCACATGAGTTTTATCAACCCGTAATAGATTGGGTAACCCGCCATGGTTCAAGGCTACAGCAGCCCACTGTTATTGAATTCCGATTTGACTATTTCAATAGTTCATCAGGCAGGTTCATTTTCGAAATGCTGTCACAACTGGAAAAACTTCCGAAAAAAGCCCTGCTGAACGTGGTATGGACTGTAGAAAAAGGTGACGAATTGATGCTTGAAAAAGGACTTGAGCTAAAGAGTCTTTTGGATCTTCAGTTCGAAGTGCGCGAATTGTAAATCTTAAATCAATTGAATTATTCAATACTTCACCCATCTCATGGTGCAATTTGCTGTACACAGCATATAAGTGCCAGTGGCCATATCACTCACATCTATGGCCAATAGCTGTTGCTTGTTATTATTCCATTGTTTCACCACTCGACCGCTCAGGTCATTGATGCTGATACTCGCACCTTGTGGCAAGCCATCTACATACAGCGTATTGTGCACAGGATTTGGAAACAGCAATACTGTTGGTTTGTTCATCTCTATCACATTCACAAATGCTATGGTGAAGTCGTTCAACGCACTCCACTGCCCTACTCCACACTCGTTAGATGCACGCACACGCCAGTAGTACATGCCATCAGGCAGGTTGAATGTCATCAGGTACTGGCTAAGTGAGGTGTTCTGAGTTTCTATAATATCAGTGAATGCGACATCAGTAGCCAGTTGATATTCGTAAGAGGTCGCTGTGCCATTGCCTTCCCACTGAAATAATACTTCGGGTGCTGTGTTGCTTACTACACTTCCATCAGGCACTTGTATAAGAGTTGGTGCACTCGGTGCACCATTGCCAAGTATTAGCGTGAAGGGCACTTCGTACTGCTCACCGAAATTTGTTTGCAGTGCGAGCATGGCGTTGTATGTACCGGCAGCCACATCAAGAAGGCCATCAACCACTACAATTGTTTGACCCGGCTCTATCATCACGTCAGCAATTACACCGGCTCCGGGTATGCCTTCCACCGCAAAGGTTACAGGAAATGCAATGTCTGCATTTACATCCACTTGAAACATGATTTCAGGTGAACCGCAAAGTTCAAATTGATTTTGCGACAGCGTGATGAGGTTCGGTTTTAAGATGAAAAAACCCTGGTACATATGTGTGGCAATGTTGACTCCGCTTGGCAGATACGGATAGTTGCTCCATGAGCCGCTGTATTGCAAGTTGTCATTTGCAGGATACAAATCGAAGTAGGCTGCTTCGCTCAGTATGCCGTCATCTATATGCACAGCATCCAATATGCGCAGACCGCTGCGGTAGTTACTTTCATATACAAATTGGTCTTGTATATACAGGTTGTGATCAATGCTCGGACTCGCGCTTTCATAAAATCCCATGTAGTCAGCATCATCCAGATTGGTGATGTCAAAAATGTGAGTGCGTGTTCCAGTTGGTTCGCCTTCTTCTGCCAGGTCGCCCTCATCCAATTCATCATCTATCAGGAAATGGCTTTTGTCTTTAGTAACCCAACCCTGATGTATGTAGCCCACGTTAGCATAAGAGTATGATTCTATGAGCTGGCAGTCGGTCTTATCGGTAACATCAATGATGGATAGTTCATCTTCATTACATGCGAATAGCATTTGCTTGCCTGTGTAGTCAGGGTCGGGGCCATCGTATATCCAAAGGAATGAGTCGTGTGTGTAGCCATCACCTGCATAGCCACCGGCCAGAGTTGGATTGAGTGGATCGCTTACATCAATGATTACCTGACCTCCGGCATACATCAATTCATTGTCATTGTCGCGCGAGCCATTGCAATACACATATTTATTTACCGGATCCAGCGTAATGGTATGGCTGCTGCCCATGTCGCTATAGTGTGCTGTTTCTTCAAAATCAATGGGAGGGCTTGTAACCTCATCAAGCTGCCACAGGTCGAATATCTGAAGGCCATGCTGGTCTGCCTCGCTGCCTATGTAGCAATAGCGGTTGTCGGCCTCCAGATCACGCCACAAACTATTGTCGGAGTGCGTAGGTAGCAGACCAAGGAATACTGGATCGGCAGGCTCAGTGATGTCCACAAATGCAGTTCCATTGCTGCATCCTACAAGCGCATACTCGCGGCTTGTGTTAGGACTTACCCAACCCCATATATCATTGGTGTTTTCGCCACCTCCTATGTCGTCAAGTGGTACGAAGGCCAACAGATCCACATGGTTGCAGGGGTATTCACCGGCAAAGCCGTCTGTACAAGGAGTTTGAGAAATGAGGCTACCAGAGACTAATGCAGCGAAAACAAATGCTGCCAGGTTGTAAAATTTTGTCATGAGTTCTATTGTGGTTGTGGTTTCAAAAAAAAGTATGCAGTCACAAAAAAAAGTGGTGGCAAGTTGGTGAATGGACAATAATTGCGATTGGGTAATTCATCACCATTTATCGGAATCCTGCTCCAGTGATTCAAGGGTAATGAGTGGCACCTCATCCAATTCATCTAAGGCCATGCGAATTGAATCTACAAGCTGCTTGCGCGTAACCCTAAGTCCGCGTGCGCGATAGCCCACCACCCGACCTGCGTCATCCGTATCGCGATCCATTGCTGCAATGGCATCATGAAGTGGTTTGAGCATAGCCATTTTTTCTTGCTTCAGAATCCACTCTATCAATTGCAATTTTTCTCTGTGTATATCAGCCGCCATGTGTATTTTTTTTATGTGAGGCAAATAAAGATGCATCAACACCGCCAACAATGCACCACTACAGCGAGGCATACAAAAAATTAAGGCGCATACAACCGGCTTGTGAGATGTTTAGCAGAACTGATTTTATTTGCCGTACTAATGCTCTACAGCACTGTTCCATTCAACTTGGTAACTGCGGCCCGCTACGATGAGCTGCTGGCTGACGGCTGGTTTCGCGGGGCCAACGAATTTTACACATCGCTCATAGTGCGCTATGCTGGCGACTATTATGGTACACGGCATTTGCGCTATCACTTGCCAACCTGGCAACCTGAAAAAAAACACCAAAAGCTGATTGCAAAAAATGCAAGATTCAGAACGGTGATAAGCGTGGTGCATGAAATTGATGCAGAACGCGAAGCACTTTTCGAATTGCACAAACACCGCTTTTCGGGATTCACGTATGAAAGTCTGAATGCTGCGCTCAATCCACATGCTGACACACAGGCCTTCCTGCTGCACGAGGTGGCTGTGTATGATGGGCCGTTGTTGGTGGCATTGAGCTATTTTGACATAGCCGAAAATTCTGCGGCTACGCTCACCTGTTTGTTTCGACCGGAGTATGCCCGATACAGTCCGGGCATCTACACCATGCTTTGCGAAATGCAATATGTGCGGGAGCTTGGCTTACAGTTTTACTATACCGGCTATGTGTTCGAAGACCATGCGGCATTCGACTACAAAAAGAAATTGGGTACGCCACAGTGGCTAACTGCAGAGGGTGTTTGGCAGCACGATGAAATGTTGTGCACAACACCAGCGCGCGATTTCCGCACCATGCTGTCATACATCAGTTTCACACTTGTTACTCTCAGTATTGATGCTGAAAAGAAAATGAACCTGCTATACCAACATGCCGACAACGGAAATTATGTGCCGTTTGCAGTTTATTACCAATTCACGGAGTATCATCAGTTGATAGGCCTCACCTACGACTTGCGCAAAGGCTGCTTTGTATTGTTTGGCATGTGGCCCGATGCAGATTTTGAATGGTATGGCCCCATTCCGGAAGAATACCGGGACAATAATTTATACGAAAAAAGAAGAATGATAATGGGCCACAGTGTGGCACTGGCCACACTGCAACATTTGCCCATAGCTGAGGTGCTGATGCCAATGCTGGTAGAACAAGAATTGCAAAACGTGCTGAAACGAACCGATACCTTTTAGATATTTATCACTGCCAAATAACAAATCGTTCCGTTGTTCGTCTATCAGCCACACTACTTTTGAAACGGATGAAAAATCTCTTTGTAGTTTTCATACTATTGCTACCGCTTATTGCCCCGGCACAATCGCCACATGTACTACAGGTAAGTGGTGTAGTGGTGGCTACTGATTCGCTTATTCCCATGCCCTATGTTACTGTTTATCGCCAAAGTGATTTGCGTGGCACCTATTCTGACCACCATGGATATTTTACCTTACCAATACGCAGTGGCGACACGCTTCATTTTCATTGCATAGGGCTGGAAAGTTCGATCTACATCATTCCCGAAGACACCACGCTCCGCACTTTGTCCATAGTGCAACTGATGGAAACAGACACTTTGACTACCATGTCAGTCACCATCTATCCATATCCTAAACCTTACGAATTGCAACGTGAAATACTTGCGCTGGATTTACCTGGCGATGATTATGTAGAATTCAACCGCAGCGATGGCGAGGCAAGAAACTATGACGGACTATTCGACCTGGCTGAGCAGAGTGCAGGCCGCGAACAAGCGTTACTGAATGCGCGCCTCACAAGCGGCCTTGTGGTTGGCGGCAACCTGCTGGATGGTGCAGCCTGGAAAAAATTTGTGCGTTCCCTCAAAGATGATTAGCACATCATAGGCATTTCATTCTTACCGACCCAATCCCGGAAAATAACGCTCGTGTAAAACCTGCATGTGATGCATCTCGTGGCCCAGTATTACAAATCCAGCTTTGGCTACACTCATTTCCAAGCCGCTGGCGGTGCCTGTTCTGGCAAGCATCTCCTCTGTGCAATTGATAAAAAGTGTGATGGTGTTTGCGCGCACTACGGCATATTCTTCGATGATACTTGCCCCGCTGCGGTGTTCATCGCCACAATTTTCTGCATACCAATTCTCATCATAAGGTGGTAGTGCAGTTTTGTCATTTCGCGAATAGCGCAATGCTCTGTAAGTAAACACACGTTCAGTATCGAGCAAGTGCAGCACCAATTGCTTTATGTTCCATTTACCCTCGGCATAGCGGTAGTTCCATTGGCCTGCATCCAGGCTGCTGAGTGTTTGCAACGTAGCTTCACTTTGTCGCTTGTATCCGGCTATCAGGTCCGGATCGGTTATAAGGTCTAAATATTTGTCATAGTAATTGGCTTCGTTTGGTGGCTTGGTTATTTTCATTGGTAAGTATTTTTCTTTAAAAAAAAATTCAAGTGCTGAAGTGGCCAAATGTGCAACACTCTGCTGTTTGGAACAATGCTTGACTTGCTGTGGAAAAACCCCTGCACCAACTTAAGGCTGAACAAAAAGTTAAACCTACCCTTGCCAGCACAACCCAAAGAAAAGTTTCGCGGTCTGAAAACAGCGATTTGAAAAAAACATGATGAATAATACCCCGATGAAATGCCTGCTGATGGCCCTAACCATATCAGCCACCTGCAGCCTCAATGCGCAAAATGCGGATGCACCAAAACCCAAACTCAACTACAGCATCAGTGGAAAAATAAAAGGCCTGGCCGATACCGTTGTCTATCTGGCCAACTACTACGGCAAGCAGGTTTATTACAACGACACCTCGCGTGTGGACAGCAAAGGCAACTTCAAATTTGAAGGCAAACCATACAACGAATGCGGCAAATACATGCTGCTGCTGCCCAGCATGAAGCGCTTCGACTTCATAGTAGCTGACGAAAACATAGTGCTGGAGACAGACACCAGTTGCAACCTGCAAAGCCTGAAAGTGGTGGAGAGTGAGAACAACAAAATATTCTTCAGCTATGTGCGCTTCATTGGCGAAAAAATGAAATCGCGCGAACCCATAGACAAAATTCTGAATGACACTCTGCTTACTGACAAAGACAAAGAACCCGCATTAGACCAACTCAAGAAGCTGAATGAAGAAGTAGTGAACTACCAAAAAGAACTGATTGCCAAAAACCCCGACTTACTGGTGGCCAAATTGATAAAACTGACAATAGACATCACCATACCCGATGCGCCAACGGGGCTGACTGACGATGAGAAGAAGAAATGGAACTACTACTACTACCGTGACCACTACTGGGACAACTGCGATCTGACTGATCCGCGCATGGTGCGCGACCAGGCCTTTCACAAACTGATAGAAAAATATGTGAGCCAAACCCTGCCTCAGATACCCGACACTATGACCCACTATGCCAAACAGCTTATCGACCGCACCAAGGGAAATGAAGATTCTTTCAAATACATCGTACACCACTTCACTTACCACTTTGAGACAAGTAAAATAATGTGCATGGATGAAGGCTTCGTATTCATGGTGGACAACTACTACAGCAAAGACCTGTGCACCTGGATGAAGGAAGACAAACTGAAAGCCATGAAAGAAAGTGCAGGCGAAAAACGCCATTGCCTGTGTGGCGAAGTAGGCCCCAACATCATACTGCCCGATACCAACAATGTGTGGCAAAGCATGTATGACCTGAACAGCAAATACACCCTGCTGGTGATATGGGAAGCTACCTGCGGCCATTGCAAAAAAGAAATACCCAAACTACAGGAGCTTTACCACAAGTGGAAAGACAAAGGCTTAGAAGTATATGCTGTACACAACAACTTAGAGACTGACAAGTGGCTAAAGTTTCTGCATGACAACAACATAGATTTTACCAACGTGGCGCGCAACCAGTTCATCATGAATCAGGACAGCGCCACCAAACTGATATATGGAGGCAAGACCACATTAGAAAGCCTCAACTACCATCAGTATTGGGATGTGAACAGCACACCCAAAGTATATCTGATGGACAAAGACCACAAGGTGATAGCCAAGAGCCTTGGCTCTGAGCAATTAGATGAACTGCTGCAAAGGCTTGAGAGTGGCGAGACAGACATAGCTCCACAGCAAACCCACGAGTATGAGGATGAAGAAGAGAATACGGACAAAGGCAAAGGCAATGTGATAAAACCCCGGAACTTGAACAAGCCCGATGCACAAAAAAACGCAACACCACCGCACAAATAGAACTTCGCTTAACGAATAGCCAATACAGGCCAGCCTTCGGCTGGCCTGTGCTTTTAATGCCCCACTATGACCAAAAAGAATACATCCGCTGATGCACTGCGCAGCATATTGGTAAAAGGCGTTGGCGCAGCCACCGTACAAGAAGTGGCGCAAAAAGCAGCACAGCATCAGCCTGACTACGATGCCCTCGTGATGCTGAGCTGCGATGCGCAGATGCATACCCGCATGAAAGCCTCGTGGGCCATGGCCAAAGCCACAGAGCTGAACAGCGCATCAGCCGGCAAGCACCTGCCACTGCTGTTTGAAAGAATAAGAACTGAAACCACACAAGGTGTACTGCGCGAACTCTACAAAACCCTTGCAGCCTGTACCATACCTGCTAAGTATGAAGGCGCATACATAGATATCAGCTTTGGTATGCTGCAAAATGCAGAAACAGACCTTGCAGTGAAGCACCACGCCAAACTGGCTCTGATGAAATACGTGAAGCAATACCCCGAACTGAAAAGCGAACTGATGGAAGCATTGCAGCGCGTAATCAATGCGCACACCGAGCCTTGGAGAGTGCAGGTGTTGAAGACGCTGGCTAAGTTGGAGAAAATGAAGTAGCAACCCTGCACACTCAAACCACCTCCCCCACCACAAACACGCTGCCTGTTACCAACACCAAATCGGATGAGGCGGCTTGCTTTTTAGCTTCCACGAAGGATTGGGCTACGCTGCTGTAACACATGCCATGCAGGCCAAATGCAGCTGCACGCTGCTGCAACTGTGCAGCTGGCAATGCCCTGGGTATGGCCGCAGCACAGAAGTAGTAATGCGCATCAGCGGGCAGCAGCGCCAATACATGGTCAATGTCTTTGTCTGCCACCATGCCTATCACCATGTGGAGTTGGTCATATGGCATGGTTTCTAACTGCTGTACTACCTGAGTTATTCCATCGGTGTTGTGTGCCACATCGGCTATGCAGAGTGGTGCAGATTGCAACACCTGCCAGCGGCCCTGTAGTCCGGTGTTTTGCACCACATGCATAAATCCGGCAGCTATGTGCTCCGGCAAAATGTGCCACCCTGCAAGGCGAAGGTTTTCCAATGCGCAAAAGGCAGTTGCTTTATTCTCCGCTTGATAGGCACCTTGAAGTGAAGTAGCCGGGATAAGCGAAACATCACACAACGAAGCATCGGTAAGTGGCGCGTTTTCAGCCAATGCTTTTGCTTTCATTACTGCAAGCGCTTCGGGCAACATTTTTCCAACTACTGCGGGCACGTTTGGTTTGATGATGCCTGCTTTTTCTGCTGCTATCTTAGCTATGGTATCGCCCAGCAGATTGGTGTGGTCGAGGCCTATGTTGGTGATCACACTCACCTCTGGTGATATCACATTGGTGCTGTCCAAGCGCCCACCAAGGCCCACTTCTATCACACATATTTCAGTTTTCATTTTCCTGAAAAACCAAAAGGCCATGCCAACGGTAAGCTCGAAAAAGGATGGACGTAAATCAGCCCATTGACGGTGATAGGTTTCTACAAACTCCACCACATCGGATTCGCTTATCTGGATGCCATTGAATCGGATACGCTCGCGAAAATCTTTGAGATGAGGCGAGGTGTACAGCCCCGTTTTGTAGCCTGCCTCTTGCAGTGCCGAGGCTATGAGGTGCGAGGTGCTTCCCTTGCCATTGGTGCCTGCCACGTGTACAAATTTCAAATGATGGTGCGGATGTCCAAGTATGCGCAGCAAAGCATGGGTAGTGTCAAGTCCGGGCTTATAGGCCGCTGTGCCTATGCGGTGGAACATGGGCAGTTGCTCGTACAAATATTTCAGTACCTCATTGTAGGACATGGTGCAAATAAAAAGCCCCGCCACTTGAATGCGTGGCGGGGCATGCTGGTGTTACTTCTTTTTCTTACTCCACTACAAAACGCTGCGCGGTGGTATGTGCGCCATCGGCCAGGGTGATGGTGTACATACCCGCGGGCAGTGTGCTGATGTTGATGGTGGTGTTGCCGTTGGCCTGTGCTTTTTGCGCCAGCGCACCGCGTGCATCGAATATCTGAAGCAGGCCTTTGCCGCTGTATGCCACGTTCAGCACATCCTTAGCGGGGTTGGGGAATACACGGAAACTGGCTGCGAGGTATTCGCCTACGTTGTCGGGCGCACTTACCTGTATGTTGAACGGGTTGTCGCTGCCACCATAGCCATCCACCTGCACGTAGTAGGTGTTGCCGATGGTAAGTCCGGTCAGCTCTTGGTATGAGGCGAAGGTGGTGTTTGCCGCAGGGCAGCCACCGGGGGTGTCATCATTGGCGGCCAGCAGGGTGTAGGTGGTATAGTCGCTGCAATTGCCTACGCTATATATGGCTACCTGCGAGTCGAGGCTGGTGCCGGGCAGGCAGGTGCTCACAGTGGCTACGGTGTTGGTAGCTACGAATTTGTACCACACGCTGATGGTGGCCAATGAGTCGAATGCGCACCACACCATGGGGTCTTGACAAGCGCCACCGCCCGGGTGTACCTCGTCAGGCTCGGCAGTGGCGAACATGTTGGAGCCGGCAGTAGGGGGCGCGTTCACTACGAGGTCGGCAGCGTTGCAGGGCATATCATTTAGCGGAGCTACACAGCCACCGAATATGCCGGGGGCAAATGTGCCAGCGAAGTTGTTGGCTACGGTGAACAGGCCGAAGGCCGGGCCGTTGCTGTTGTCAGCAGGGTTCACAAAGCCTGATGCTATGACTATGAGTGTGTTTGGTGCAAACTCGAGCGGGAGGCAGTATGGCAAGCCAAGGGGTGTGCCTGCCATGTCGGTGATGTCTATGCTGTATAGGCCAGCGGGCACGTTGCTGTAGCTGTTGTTGTAGAAAGTGCCATACTCCGCGTTGTCATACAGGGTGGTGCCATCGTTGAGGTCTTCAAGGTCCACGGTGGTGGGCGCATCGGTGCTGCCGTGGTATAGCAGCAGGCTGAACTGGTCGGTGGTTGGGTTGGCCATTACGGCCATATCGAAGAGGTGGAGTGTGAAGGGCACATTGGGCGAATAGCCGGTAGCCGAAAGAATACCTGATGCTATGGCAATGTAGTCCTTGGTCATATCCAAAGTGACGGTTTGGGTATAGAGTGGATTGGAGGCATCGGTGCTGGCGGCATCACACACGGCAATGGTTACTTCTTCCTGCGCCACTGCATTGAAGAATGCGGTGCCCGTGCGGAAGAGCAGGTTGTCTGCCACGAGTTGGTCGTCTATGTACACATCTACACTGGTGGCCAGGGCATCAGCACAGTTGTTTACCAATTTCATTTTGCACAGCGGTGTGCTGGTGGTTATTTCTAACAGGAATGGACCAATGGCTCCGTTGTAGCCATCGCACTGGAGGTAGTAGGTGGCACCGGGTGTGAGGCCATCGAGGTGTAGTGTGGAGGAGAAAATGCTGGCGCCTGTGGCTTGGCAGCCTCCGGGGGTGTCGTCATTGGCGCCTTTGAGGGTGTAGGTGGCGTAGTCGGCACAGTCTGTTACTTCATACACGGCCACTTGCAAGTCGTGGCTGGGGCCTGGCAGGCAAGAGTTCACTTCCACTGCTCCATTGGCGGGTGCTACGAAGGTGAACCAGATGGTGCTGTCCACATCCAGTTCGCACCAGCCAAGTTGGCAGTTCTGTATGGTGGGGCCGGGTTCATTGGCTTCGCTGGTGGCATCGGTGTTGTCGTATTGTATGGCTACTGCGTCCATCACAATGGCAATGGCGTTGCATGGCAGGTCGTTGGCGGGTTGTGCCCATGCTTTGGCTGCGCCAAATAGCAATGGCAAGGTGAACAGGGCTTGAGTAAAAACTTTTTTCATTGTTGTGATGATTTTTTGTTGAGGGGCGAAATGTAGGTTGGAGGATGTACAAAGTATTATGTATTAAGTACAAAGAGGTTTGAGCTGTGGACTATGAGATGTGCTGTGGGCTGTGAGCTATGAGCTGTGAGCCGATTGCAATGATGGCTACCGGGTGTAAAGAAAAACCCCGAAGCAGTGGGCTTCGGGGTTTTTACGGTTTGTCAAAAAAATCATTTCAACATCTGATCAAGGTTTGCGACTGCCGCCTACCTCGCGCTGCAGTTTGTTCTTAGGATTGTTGATATAGATAGTGCGCAGCAGCTCGCGGGTAAAGGTGTATCCACGTTTTGTTTTGCCCGTTATTACCTGACGCACGTTGTGTACTCCCGGTTTGGTAAAGGTCATTTGGATATTGGCTTTGCGTATGGTGTGCTTGTTTACAAAGTCCCTTCGGCTGCCCTGTACCCTGCCATCACTTTCTGTTGTGGTTATTATCTCCAATGCCTGATTTTGCACCCCTGTGGTGCCGCTTACTGAGGCATTCATAAGTATTGGAACCTGCGGGTCGCCACTGCCAACTGGGTTTACTGAGGAGGGCACCACTGCCGTTTTTGCCTTCACTATGAGGGTATAGTTGAGTCGAATTTGGCGGTTGAGAACCGGCTGTGGGGCTGTAGCTTCATTGACCGTGATGATGACTCTCCACTGGCCAAACTCGGCACTGTCAGCGGCACGCAGACGCATGCGGAAGTAGCTGCTGCGCTGCCCGCGAAACATGAAGCTGCTATTGAGGTTCACCCCTGCCTGTGAGAATCTTTTGCCCGAAGGGCTAACGAGTGTGAACCTGAAAGCATCTTTATACTGACCAAGCAGAATAACATCAAACTCGCGCTCCAGGTCGGAGATGAAGAAGGTCATTGTTTTCTTCTGGCGGTAGGCAAGGCGGCCTGCGGGGTCGAGTATCAGCGCTTCGCCTGTGGCCTCTGCTACAGCGGTTATGAATATTTTGGTAACCCACTGCTCAAAGTTGGCCGCATCCAGACCGGTGAGGTAGAGTGAACCTCCGGTGGTGTTGGTCATGGCTTCGAGTTTGGCAATATCAAGGCCCTGCGGTGTGCCCATGCCTATTGCAAAAATCTTGGTAGTAGGCGGTATCTGGGGCAGGGCATTGGCTATAAGTACGGGGTCGTTTTCCATACCATCAGTAAATACGATGATATTCTTACGGTCGGCCGGCATTGCATTCTGGTGGTTGCGCGCGAGTATGAGTCCGTCACCAATGCTGGTGCCTCCTTCATGCTGAATATTGCCTATTAGGACCTTTGCCTGCTGGCGCAAGGGGTCTGCCTGGGGTGGGCCTAATGGCGGCATTGGCGACACTACTTGCACTGCATTTTGGTTGAATGCAACTACCGAAAGCCTTGTACCTTCGTTGAGCACATCTATGAGTGTTTCGGTGCATCGCTTGAGCATGTCGAGCCTGTCCAAACCGGGCACTCCGCTTTGTGCAGCCATGCTGCCGCTCTTGTCCAATACCAATGTATAAGCATATACAGGTGGTGCTGCTGCTGCGGTGCCTGTAATGTCTATATCGGCTGGCAATGCAAGGCCTTGCTGAGCTATGATGGTGAGTGTGGCATCTTCGGTTTCGGCATGTACTACAGGGCTGTAGGTAACCTCAGCGGGAATTGGGCGTGGTGCGAAGCTGTCGCTTTCGGGTATGCTAACCAATTTTTCCCATACACCTGGTGATACTTGTGTGCCTTCCTCTAAAGTGAATCGGCTTGGTGCTGCTGTGGTGGTGAGGCGCACGAGCACCGTGGTGGCGTGGAAGGTGGCAATGTCAGCCGGTATGGCCAGTGTGAGATTGTCACCGGCAGCCACTGCATCGAAGTGCATGTTGCCGGTAGTGTTCAGCAGCCTGTCTGCCTGTGCCAGGGCGAGTGGTGCATTGATGAGGCCGTGGCCGTATTGGTTGTTGTGGCCATCGGGCGAGGGTGTGCCCAGCGCGGTGGCGGTGTATTTGAGCACATTGGCTACCTGGGCAGCATTGAGGTGAGGATGCTCGCCCCAGATGATGGCTGCCAGGCCGCTAACGTGTGGTGTGGCCATGCTGGTGCCGCTTTTGAACCCAATCTCTGCCTGTGTAGTAGTGGTTTGGTCCACGCCATTTTCATCAGGTGCAATGTTGGTGCACGGGTACATGGGGTTGGTGCTGGCAATGAGCACCCCCGGTGCTACCAGGCTGGTCTCAGGGCCGGTGTTGGAGAAGTCGGCCAGCAGCAGGTCGTGGTCCACCGCGCCCACTGCTACTACGTTTGGCATGATGCCCGCGAGCATGGCGGGGAAGCTCAGTGGTTCCTGCAGCGGCAGTGGGTCGTTGTTGTGGCTGTCGTTGCCGCTGGCGGCTATGATAAGGGTGCCGTTGTCCAGGGCATATTGGTAATCTTCCATCACGATGGGGTCATCGAAGTCGGCCCTTGGGCCACCCAGTGATAGGTTGATGATGGCTCTGCGGCCCTGGAGCATGGCCTGGTCAGTTATCTGTCTTACGGCTTCGCTTATGTTGTCGCTGAAACCCTCGCCCCGTGGGCCGCCCAATGCACGGGTTATGAGCATGTGGCTATGCCAGTTGGTGCCTGCCATATACTGGCCATTGTTGGTGGTGCAGCCAATGGTGCCGGCTACGTGTGTGCCGTGGCTGTGGTCGTCACGCGGGAGGGTGCCGGGTTCCAAAAAGTTGGTGCCCAGCTTGAAGCGGGCTACATCGCTCAGGTCGGGGTGGTCCAATACACCTGTGCCGGGCACATTGCTGGTAAGGCTTATGCCTGTGTCCACTATGCCTATGAGTGTGTTGGCGGCATTGCCTTGTGTGGTATCCCACAGCTGGTCCATGCCTATAGCGTAGTAGCCCCACTGTGCGAAGTCGTTGAAGAGGACGCCACCAAGGCCATCGGGGAAGTCGATGGGTGTGGTGTAGTAGGGGTCGTTGGGCGATAGTGATGCGAAGCTGAGGGTGCGCGGGCTGGCGTGGCGCACTTCGGGCAGGGTGCGCAGGTATTTGCAAAATTCCTCTACGGTGTAGCCCTCAGGTATGTCTATGTGTACTTTGTATGTGCCTTTGCTGTGGTCGGTTATTTTGAGTTGCTTGTCGCGGGCATTCAGCTTTTTGCACAGGTCTGCTTTCAGCTTTTTATCTGCCTGCCAGGGTTGGCGTTTCAGGCTTTCTTTTTTGTTGTCTTTCTCTTTGGCTTTCAGGTCGGGCAGCTGTGGTGCTTTGGCGGGCATGGGTGCATTGAGGCTCACTACCACTTGGGTGGCGTGCACCAATACCTGGTTGTAGCCAATGGTGGCTGTGGTGAGGGGTGGTGCTACATACTTCGGCAGTTTTTCTGCTTTTGGCGGTTTGGCCGCGGCTTTCTTTTTGGGGGTTTGTTTTTTCATAAAAAAAGAAGGTATGATTTGATGATTAAAAATTAAAGATTAAAGATTGGTTGCCCCTACGGGGTTGATTTATTGACTTGATGATTTATTGATTGGCCTGCCCCTACGGGGTTATTGAGTATGCCAATATTACTATTTGTCTTTGGAAAGCGAAACTATTACTTCTGTAGGGGTGCTGCGTGCTGCTTTGGGCTTGAAGGCAAGTATCAGGCGCTGGTCTTTGGTTATCTGCTGTGTTTCCTTAGTGCCGCGCAGTATGGCTACACCTTTGTTTACTTCTAATGTTTGGAGCATTTGGGTGCTCAGGTCTTTGTTGGCTAAGTAGAGTGTTATGTCAAAATCTTCTACATGCTCGAATCGGAACAGGTCGCCAATGCAGAGGCTGGAGAAGTCGCAGCCGGGGCAGTTGATTACGTATTTACAAATTTCATCTATTGGCACGGGCACGGTGCATTGGAAGTCGGCCGGGGCGCACTTGGGCAGGGTGATGCGGCCTGTGTCGTAAGCAGGCAATTCGCAAGTGCCATTTACGAATACGGGCAGCTCGCAAATTGGAATTTCGCCACCTACCGGGTCCACAGCTTCAACGCAGTTTATGCCTGCGTGTTTGAAGTTGTTGTGGTGATGCAGGTCGGGTGTTTCGCTGGTTATGAATGCGCATACATTTTCAAATCCCTGTGGCGATGGGCATTTGTTTATACCCGGGCACTCGTGGAATCGGCCTATGCTGATGTCGAATGTTTTTGGCTGCATCTTATCGAGGCTGTCAATGGTGTATATCACTTGCCCTCTGCATTGTGTGGCTGCAAAGCCGGTGGTGGGGTTGTCAAAGGCGTACACATCGCTTTCGGCCGGCAGGCCTACTATGAGCTGCACGCCCGCTGCGGTGTCGTCACCGTTGTTGCTCACCACCAGGTGCATATTGAGTTTAGTGCCATCGGCACTATTGGTGAGGGTGAGTGTGTCCACGCGCAAGTCGGCACACCAGATGGGGTCGCCATCGGAGGGGTTGTCACCCGGGCATGAGGTAACGTTGGTGACGGGTGTGGCTGATGGGCTGATGCAGGTACTGCATGGCTCGTTGCAAGAGGTGAAGATGGCTGTGCTTATGAGCAGTGCCACTAAGGGTTGTAGAGTTTTCATTTATTGATTTGTTGATTTGTTGACTTGTTGATTTGTTGACTTGTTGATTGACCCGCCCCAATGGGGAAGCCCGCCACTTGGGTGCTTGCCCCTTTGGGGATGATCTGGGTTTATTTTTTCTTTCCTCTGCTTACAGGGTAGGTAGGTATCACTCTTATGGGGGTGTCCTTTTTAGCGCTGCAAGCCACATCTGTCATGGCCTGTGCTATGCCCAATTGCTGCTCCCGCTGGGTTACGTTGTTGTTGGCTTGTGTCAAAAGTACCGAAGCTTCGCTTTCCTGAGACAGGTACCAGGACAAAATTCCCGAAGCTACAAGAAAGGCTGTTGCCGCGATGGCCAGGGCTATGGGATTCCACCATGCGGTGGCTGCCACTGCTGCTGATGCTATATACACTGCCGTTCTTGCTATGCTTGTCCGGTTGGCGGCATCATCGTAGTCCGTCTGTCTTGCCTGCTGTTCATTCTTTGCCTCTTGGAGCAGAGCTTCTATTCGGGCCTTTGCCTGCTGTAGTTGTTCGCAGGTCATGTCCGACCTTAGTTCAAATTCGGCTTCGCCCGGGCCTGCATCTATGACTATTGTTCCCGTTGGCTGGCCTACATCAGCTGTATAATGCGCAACAACTGCCAAAATAATGGGTGCGACTATAAAGACCGCTAGAAGCCAAATGACGATGGTATAAGGATCAGGTGATGGTGGTGGGGGTACTTGCAATAAAATTGATAATGTTTCCATTTTCTATTTGTCAGTGTTTATCGTGCTGACTCCGCACTGTTTTGGTTTGCCTACTCTTTGAGGGATTTTCGGCTACCTCCCTGTGTTATTGTTGATTTGTTGACTTGTTGACTTGTTGATTTATTGATTTGCTTGCCCCTACGGGCTTACTGGCCACTGACCACTGGCCACTGACCACTTTAGAAATCCACTACCACCTCCTGTGGCACGCCTTCTACTATGGTAATGTTTACATCTAATGGGGGCTTGCCGGTAAGGAATGCGCGCACGGTCTCCTCGCCTACCAGGTTGGTTGAAAATATGACTACACCATTGCTGTCAGTAACACCCTCTAAGTCACTGGCTATTAGGCGCACAAATGCTCCTTGCTGCGGCACATTGACGGCACGCACCAGCACAGTTATTGCGGTGGGCGTATTGCCTCGGCTTACATAAGTCACACCCCATTCGCGGGCGTTTTGGCGCTGACTCTCTTTAGGCTCATCTGCATATTTGCTTTCCACCTCATCCCATATTTTGCGTATCAGCTCATCGGCCTGCACATTGAGGTCGTCAAGGGCTTCTTCGGCTATGTCCAGCGCATCTTTGAGGTTGCTTTGGGTTACAAGGGCTGTCTGGAAAGGACCAAAGGCCGTGGTAACCTCGGCCATGGAGGGGTTGGCCATGGGGGCGCCCCCTGCAGCGGTGCGCTGGGTTTCGCCTACCAATATGTAGTTGTACACGGTCACTACAGCCTGGTCGGTGGCGGTGTCGGGCAGTGTGGGGCTGTCCACATCCATGTTATAGTAGGCACGGTCGCCTTGAGGGAATGTGCCACGGTCCACGGCCAGGTTGAATACCTGCAAGAAGTGGCTGATGAACATGCGGACGTTGGTGCCTGCATCATTCTTTATGATGGTGTTGTTGCTCACTGCTGCCTTTCCATTGTTGCGCGAGGTGATGCCTGCTACATAGCTCGTTTGCAGGGCAGTAAGGGTAGTGTTGGTGGCCGTGCGCAGGGTATCGTCAGCGGGGGGCAGACTGGTGCGTTTTTGTACTGCGTTTTGCAATGCTTGATTGCGCGAGTCCACGGTGCGTGGAAGTTGTCTTGAGATGATTGCCATTTTGTGTTGTTTTTTAAATTGTTATTGTAATTGATCGTTTGTGCCGTAGCCTTTTTGTGGTTTGGGCAGGCTGTGGCTGTTTGTTTATTTTTTAAGAGAAAAAGGCCTGTCAGTATCGGCTTTGTGCATGTGCGCAGAGGCGATTTGATTGGCCATATCGTGTCTGCGCATGTGTGCAGAGGCACTTTGGTTGGCCATATTGGGTCTGTGCATGTGCGCAGAGGCGATTTGCTTGGCTATATCGGCTCTGTGCATGTGCGCAGAGGCACTTTGGTTGGCCGTATTGGGTCTGTGCATGTGTGCAGAAGTGGTTTGGCTGGCCATATAGCCTCTGTGCACATGCACAGAGGCTATTTGGCAGAGGTTTGTCAGTGTTTTAGGCACTTCTGGGTTGGTGTTGGGAGCTATCTATGCACTTGGTTACCCTTTGGACATCATCCTTTTGCAACAGCGGATGATGAGCCACAGGATGATGAGCAACAGCAGCAGCATCACCCAATAGAGCCAGCAGGGGAAGCAGTTGTCACCACCACCAGGCCTGTCGCCACCACCACCCCCCGGAGGGTCTGGTGCGAAGAGGGATACATAGCGTGTGGCTTGCCTTTGGCCTATTTCGCCACGGTCGTTCAGCACCTTTCCATTGAAGAAAAATTTGTAGCTGCCCTGCAATGCGGTCTGGTTGTAATGGTTGGTATACACCCCATCATTAGCCTGTGTGTCGCCATGGCTGCCATCATCATAGAGTATCATGCTGGTAGTGGCTTGGTTGGGCTTGGTGGCCGCCACATCAATGGAGCCACCTGTGGGCCATCCGCGGTCCACCAGGGTGGCTGTCAGCAGCACATCGGCTCCCGGCTGGGTGTGGTTGGCCGTCACGTTCACTATCATATTGAGGTCACTTTTTACAGCAGCGCCAAATCCAATAGGTATGTCGCCCTGATGGGGGAATATCCACTCGCCATCTACCAAGTAATTATCAAAGGCTTTGTTTTCACGCGGGTGTTTCTCCGGCTTCCATTTGCCGTTAGGCACCAGCACCAGCTTCCAGCGGCCTACATAGATGTGGCTCTGGCTGGCATCGGGGAAAATGATTTTGTACACCGTGTGGCCATCGCGCTGGTGCATTTGAATAGGAATGCCGCCTATGCTGCTGGTGGGGTCCAGCAGGGAGCCGTGCGGGTCTATGAACTGCAGGGTATAGTACTGCGCCAATGCAGGGTCGTCCAATACCATAAATATGGCGTAGCGGTCGCTACTGATGACGTCAGCATGGTTCACCTCCACAGGGTTGCCGCTGGCTATATTGATGCTCTCGGTGGGGTCCACTATCAGGTCGGCCCCGGTGGCAGTGGCATATATCTTAAAGTAAAATTCTTCCAGTGCAAAATGGTCGGTACCCAGCAGGCTTTCGCTCACCTGATGGAAGCCCCCGTCACCTTGGTTGGTAATCTTTTGCAGCAGTTGCTCATCTATGTCATTACCAAGACCCAGGCTGTACATCATTATTTCGGGGTTGGCCGTTTGCACATCGCTCAGCATTTGGTCGGTGATGTTGGCACCGGCCGTTTCCAGTCCGTCTGTCATCACTATCAGCACTTCTTTTACTGTATCGGGCGAGGCCAGCAGTTGGTCGGCACCACGCAGCAGGCCGCAGCTTATGCAGGTTCCGCCATCGGGCTGCAGGCGGGCATTGTCACTGGTGGCTGCTTCACTTAGCAGGTCGAAAACCGTGGCGTCTATGGCAGCACTTTTTTGCTGCATGGGCACGAAGTAGTCGGCAGCCGAGCTGCTGTATTTCACCATGGCTATATGGTCGCCCGTGTTGTCACCGGGATTGGGGCGTAGCAGGTCGTAGTAGAGCCTTGCCGCTTTTTGCAGACCGTCTATTTTGGAGCGCGGGCCTACTATGTCGGCCATACTTCCGCTGCGGTCAAGCACCAGCGCGGTGTGTATAGGCACCGGTGATATGCCGCTGCCTGTGAGGGTCACCGTTTCAGTCTCATCATAGGTGCCACCGCCACCGGTGCCGTGGCAGGTCATCTGCACGGTGTATGTTCCGTTGGCCAAGGGTTTGAATCGTTGAAGCAAAATGGTTTCACCACCTGCAGCTACGGTTACATTGTTAGGCTCATTTACCTCGCTCCACTGCGGCCAGTCGGCATCAGCAGGGTCTAGTCTGTCCACAGTAAGAGTTAGCGGGGCGTCTCCAGTATTGCGGATTTTTATGGCTTTGGTAAAGGTGAAGCCCAGCTCCACCTCGCGGTAGTTGGCCGTCATACCCGCATCGGGCAGTATCTCCACTACCATCTCAGGCTCGGGGTGGTGTGCCCTTGCAGAGAAGTTGCAATCCAGGGTTTCCTCACCGGGTGAGTCACTCACTATGCGCAATGTGCCGCTGTAGGTGCCCTCCGATGCAGCCACACGGGGCACGGTGAGGGTAAGATTAACGCCTCGGGTGCCACCCGCTGCCAGGGGAGCGGTAGAGGCTGCACCATTGAGGGTAAATCTGCCACCTGCATTGTCTATCAAGGTAATGCTGGTAATATTCAAAGTCTGGTTGCCCTCATTCTCGAAAGATTTGGTGAAATTGAGTGAAACGGTGGGCCCCGCCCCAAACCAGTCAACCGTAGGTGTGCTGCCCTGAGATACGCAGGCTATATCCGGTTCCAAAGGCACCGTGGTGCCTGTTACTGACACCGTTTTATTAGGCGGATTTTGCCCGTCAATGGTGGGTGTATCAATGGTGATGGTGGCGGCAAAATCACCGGCAGTGCTGCCGGGTGTGAAGGTGACAGTAAATGTGGTGCCAAAGGGTGAAGGATTGTGGAGGGTAGTGCCTGTGCCACCGCTGATGGTAAAATGACCATCGGAGCTGGTGATGGAGCCAATCTCCACATCCAGCAAGTCACCGGCAAGAGTGATGTCAAAATCGAAACTGACAGCTGCGCTGCCCGCCAGGCGGTCGCCAAAGTCGTGCGAGGAGGGCGAGAGGCTGCAATCAGCCTGTCGGTTGAATTCGATGGTGTATGAGCCTTCACCCATTACCGCTGTGTTTATAGCTATAAAGTAATTGCCAGCGTTAAGGAAAAACTCACCGCTATGAAACCCTGAAAGGTTTCCATCAATAAGTATATCCGCCATATTGGGGCCGGAGGTGGAGAGGTAGAAATCGTTGCCATGTGGAGCTACATCGGTCCAGGTGGCAGTCCATTTTACAGTTTGGTTAGTAGCCACAGAAAAGCTTCCTGTGCCTGTTATCTCGCAGGGTGCTATGAAGCAGCCTGACTTGGTGGCAGTGTGAAAGCTGGAGGCGTTGGCCCAAGAGCCGACCCCTAAAATGCCTGCAATAGCTAAGCAAAGTTTAAGAATGTTGAATTTGAACATTGTTTTGATTTTTTGGTTTGATTAGAAAAAGCCTACTCTGTTTGGGGATTTTCGGCAGCCTCCCTGTATTTCCTATAGGGTAACCAGTGGTGCCGGGTTAAGGTGATACTCGAAGGTGAGGGCATATAGAGCACCATCCACGGGGTATGGCACTATCTCAAATGTGAGAGGGCCTTCCCACGGCATCGGCTTATCGGCTTTTATGGTTTTGAACAGGTGTCCCAGCAGGTCATCATCGTTGAACCAGTCGTTGGCGGCCAGGTCGATGTTGTTGCGTATGAAGGTCATGGCCTGGGCAAAGGAGTAGAACCACAGCTCGCGCCCGCTCATACCGGCTGCAGTGTTTTCTTGCTGCAATCTGTCGAGTGTTCTGTTGAATGCATTTTGAAGTGCATTGCCGCTGGTATATACATCGCCATTGTCCTGCTCCACCATGTATATACATGCTGATATTAGCTTGGTGTCCACACTCACCTCGGTGTCCACCAATGTGAGGGGGTGGGCAGCATCGTTGTAGCCCACATCGCCCGTTTCGAACGAGCCCAGGTACATAGGCTTGAAGAAAATGCGCTCGCCATGGTCGGTTATACCAAAGCCCACAAGCATTATCTCATCATCGCCCCACTCGCTGAATGTTTCCCCCAGGCACTTCACGCCCTTGAGGTAAAGTTGAAAATTCTTTGTCATATCATTGATTGTATTAGAAAAAAAAGGCCTACTCTGTTGTGTGGGATTTTCGGCATCCTCCCTGTATTATTTCCTGACTTGTTGATTTGGTGACTTGTTGAATTATTGAATCTTGATTTCCTTCCTTCATCGTCTTATCTGCCCGTGCCTTGTAAGTGGCATGTCGTCCACGCTTTTGCTCAGTGTGCAGTTGAACCAGTGGCAACACAGCAGCACTGCCACCATCATGGCTACTGCCATGGCTGCGTTCAGTATTTTGGTGCGTTGATTCATGGTGTGTGTGTTTTTTTATTAAGTTTATTTTTTGCTTTTGTTATTTGATTGCCCTTGCGGGTTGTTTTGTTTTGTCTTATTCATCTTGTTTGAGTATCACCTCCATTCTCCATTCTCAACTCTCCATTCTCCATTCTCAACTCTCCATTCTCAAATCCTTTCTCACAGCACAAATTCACCACTTTTATATAGGGCTGTACAAGGGTGTTTTCACGGTATTTCAGGGGGGGTGAAAACACGGGGGTGCGGGGGGGTGAAAACACCCTTTTTCATTTTCACAAGTGAGCATTCAAGCCACTTTCGGCAGGGGGGTGTTTTTTTCTCTTGACAATTTTTGAATGGCGCTGCACCTTGGCGGGTTTTGCTTCAAAGTGGACAGCAGACAGTGAGCAGTGTCCAGTAAGCGACCATTCCCATCACCATAGCCTGCGGGCTTTAGCCCGCCTGTATCAAAATGCCTATTATCTAACCACGGGCTTCAGCCCGTGGCAGAACAGCGATAGTTGCGATAAAGCAAAGACAGCACGCAGCCAGCTATTTGCAAATTGCTCCTTTGCAAACTGCAAACTCCGTATCAGTAACCATCCGGCACAGGCTGCCGTATGAGTGGGCGCAATAAACCGCAGCTGAGTGTAGCAACCCAGCGCCACAAGGGCTTCGGCTATCGCACCAAAACCCCTATATCTCATGCTTTCATCCTATACTAAAAGGTCACTTGCTGTACTCGCATTTTTAGCTGCCACCCTTGGCACACAGGCCGCGTGGAATTTTTCGCAAACCAGTGTAACAGTGAATGCCAGCGGCAACACCGTAGCCCGCGCAGGCGGCTACAACAGCCTTGGCCAGCCCACATTCAGCAACATCTATCTGGGAAGTTTCAACTCCTCAGGCACGCTTATGCTCAACAGCGGCATGGTGCGCACTGCTACCAGTGGTGGCGGCAATGCCTGCAGCGCCATCATGTACTACCGCCTGTACCGCAGTGGCGATGCAGCCCCTGCATGGACCACGGTAGCCCTGCCCAACATGACCAACCTTGGTGGCGGAGTAAACCAGTGGGACAGCAATGCCCTCAATGTAAACCTGCTCAGCGGCATGACATCGGCCACCTATTATTTAGAAGTGCGCTGGGCCATCACCGGCCACAGCACCTGCGGCACCTGCTGCACCTCGCAGCTCTTCGATGCCAGCAGCTCGCAGGGCTACCGCGCTTACTTAGACTATGACATTACGGAATCATTCACCGACCAAAATTTTACAGCCAGCCCCACCTGGACAGGCGAAACCAGCTCGTTCCGCTACATAGCCAGCACCAATGCCTCTGCTGGTGGCTCCAACTCGCGCTCAGCAAGGCTACGCGCACCCAACAGTGGTGCGGGCACGCAGCACATGCGCGTGGCCAACACCGTGTGGAGCAGCACCGAGCAGCACTGGTCTTTCTGGTTTGGCAATCGCTCCAACTCATTCAGCAATACCAACAACACCGCCATCTGGCTATGGGCCAACGAAGCCAATCTTGAATCAGCCACCGTAGATGGCTACCGCATCTTTATTGGTGACAATACCGGTGGCGATGAGATTTTTCTACAGTCCGTTACCAATGGCGTGGGCACCAATGTGATTACTTCAGCAGCCATCAACAATGGCCTTACTGACATAGGCGTAGCCATACACGTGCAGCGCATTGGCACTACCTGGACCCTTTTCACCTCTACCCTGCCCACGGCCAACAGCATGGGCCCTACTGCATTGGCCAGCCCCATGAGTGTGGCTACAGTAAACCAGGGCAGCGCAGTCAGCGCCACCTACACCCCGGCAGGCACGGGCTACTATGGCATAGTATGCCAGCACGGCAGCAGCCGCAACGAAAGGCGCAACATCGAGTTCGATGCCTTTCGCCTCTATGCAGTTTTTGCTGCGCAAACCACTGTTTCATTCGCCTCAGTGGTCAGCAACAAAATAGAAACCGATGGAAGCATCACCATACCACTCAGCATTGCCAATCCATCGGCCATACTGGCCACCAACGCCACAGTAACACTTACAAGCGGAGCCGCAGCGCGCATAGGAGGATTCACCTCGCAGGTAGTCGCTTTTCCCGCAGGTAGCAGTGCCAATCAGAACCTGAACATCACCATCACGAACAACAGCCTTTGCGATGACGAGGCTACATTAGTATTTACCATCACTACTGTTACCGGGGGCACATTGGCCGTAGCCAACAATCCCATAAGCCACACCTTGGTTGTGGTGGATGACAATATGGACTACAAGACATTGCTCGATGATGATTTTGAAACAGGCAATGTGAACGCCTGGACACAAAGCAGCCCTGCTATGTGGTATGCTGACAACAGCGAGCCCCTGAGCGACAGCTACAGCATACGCCACACCGACACAGGCAGTGGCGGCACAGCCTGGGCTAGCACTCCGCTTGGCAATGTGACCTTAGATGGCGTAACAACAGTGTGGCGTTGCAACCTGAGCCACTTCGACACAGAGCCTGATCATCAAGACAAATACTTGGTATTTCTTACAGCCAATGAGAATGACCTTTTCAGCAGCACAGTAGATGGTTATGCCGTGGGCATCAACCCTGCTAATGGTGCAGCACCCGACCTCATCACCCTGTGGCAGATAGACAATGGCGCACCCGGCACAGCCATAGTGACCAGCGCAGTGGACTGGAACAATACCCATGCTGAAATAGGCATTGAAGTAAGCCGCACCGATGCCGGAGTGTGGACCATGAAGCTGAATGAAAATGGTGGCTTCGACCTGATGACCAATGCAGGCAGCGGCACCAACACGGCATACAATACCACAGGCTACACAGGCCTGCGCTATACCTACAAGGCCAGCACCAGCGGCATGTTAGCTATGGATGATTTCAGCATAGTGCAAAAAGGATGTAAAGTGACCTACTACAGTCAGAGCAATGGCAATGTGAATGCCCCCATCTGGGCCACTGTGCCTGTGGGCGCACCGAGCGCGGCTCTCAGCAGCAGGCTCAGCAGTTTTGTGGTGCAAAATGGGCACACCGTTTCCCTCACCACCGATTGGATAATGGACGACCTCAACATCCAAAACACAGGAGCGCTAAGCATGGGAGCACAAGAGTTGAAGGTGCATGACGATGTACAAATAGATGGCTCGCTCAGCGCTGGCACCTCTACCCTATCATTCGTTGGCGAGGTTAATCAGGACTTAATGCACGCGGCTCTGCTCACCCTTTACAATTTGAAAATAGAAAACACCTTAAATACGGTGACCCTTGCCAGCAACGCATTCGTTAATGTGCAAAACATGGTGATGCCGGAAAGCGGCACATTACAGACCAATGGTAAACTGACACTTGTAAGCACAGCTTCTAAAACTGCTGCCATTGGCGAGATAAAAAGTGGTGCTGATGTGCTTGGCAACATCACCATGGAGCGCTACATACCTGCCCTTACCAACTACCCTTATGGTAGCTGGACATTGGCAGGCTGCCCCTTGCAGGGCTGCACCATTGCCGATTGGAATGATGATATCATCACCACAGGTTTTGCAGGCAGCGATTTTCCGCCACCATACACCTTCATCAACATACAGAACTACAACGAAGCCGCATCGGGCGATGCAGGTCAGGGCTATCAAACCGTTGCCAACATTACCGATGCATTGCACTCTGTAAAAGGCTACAGCATTTACATGCAAACACCCGCACAATTGCTTGATGTGACGGGCAGCATTTACAAAAACACTTTCGACACTCCGCTGAGCTTTACCGACAACTCCAACGCAGCCGATGGCTGGAACCTGTTGGTAAATCAATACCCCAGCATGGTGGACTTTCAGCAGCTTGCCAATGCAGGTATCGGGGTAGCATCGTACTATCTCTACGATGCTGAGATGAACAATTACAAAACATACAACGCAGGCAGCGGTGTGGGCACAGCACCCAAATTCATCAACAGCAGCCAGGCATTTTTTGTGAAAGCAAGTGCTCCCGGAGCATCACTCCATTATCAGGAAAATTACAAGGTGAACAACAACACACCTTTCGAGCGCAACGAAGAATTTTCGTCCAACTTCACCTTCACCCTCAGCTCGTTCAACAACACCGCTGACCAGTGTATTGTGCACTTCAACCCCATGGCCACTGCGGGCTACGAGTGGAGTTACGATGCCGAAAAACTATTCAGCATGAATGACGAGGCAGTGAATTGCGCCCTGCTCAGTGCAGATAGTGTAATGCTCACCATCGATTCAAGACCTTATATGCAGAATGAAGCAAGCATACCTGTGTATGCTTCGTTCCCTGTGCCGGGCACTTACACATTTTTAGTAAATGAATGCCACAACCTGCCTTTTGGCTCATGCCTCTATGTGGAAGATTTGATTACAGGCAACACCATAGCTGTGCAGAGCGATGAGCAGTTAGAAATAACAACCGATGCACCATGGAGCGGAATCCGCTTCATCATTCACACCAGCCCTGCCCTTCTGGTAAATGTGAGTGATATGACCTGCAGCAATGCTGACAACGGACAAATAGTAATAGAAGGCAACACGGCAGATTGGAGTATAGCACTGCACAATGAGATAGGCGTGGTCATTACATCTACCGACAACTACAACTTTCAGAACATGGAAGCAGGCGACTACGAAATAATACTCACCTCCTACAACACCAATTGCCAGAGCAGCCAGATGTATGTGAGCATAGAAGAACCTGCTGACAACTATATAGAAGTAGTGAATACAACCGCTGCGTGGTGCAATGCCACCGAGACTGGCGCCATGCAGTTCTATATTGGTTGCGATGAATGCGAGTACACCGTAACAAACTCATCCAATGAGCTTGTGGCCACTGGTACAGCAACACAAGAAGAGCTGACATTGGAAAACCTCGCAGCAGGAGTTTATACAATACACACCAGCAATGTATGTGGTACGTATGAGGCAGTAGCCGACCTGCGCGACCCGCTGGCTGTCAGCACCGATATATTGGATGATGACATAAGCATACAATTGGTAAATGGTACATCGCAAACAGTGGCCATAGAGCAGATCACCACAGGCGCCACCACATGGTACTGGTCGCTCGATGATGGCACAGAATCAACCGAAGAAGTATTTGTACACAACTTCACCCAGCCGGGCGAATACACACTAATGCTGCTGGCCGCCAACGAGCAGTGCTCGGCTGCTGACTTCACACACATCTCAGTAACTGATGCAGTGGGTATAACTGAAATTGAAAATGCAGCATATATATCTGTGCTCAATACCCAATCAGAAATACAGTGCACACTCCAACAGAGTGCCAATGGTGGCTTGTTCGATATAAAAATATTTGACATGGGCGGCAAACTGCTCATCAGCCAACAGCAGCAAATTCAAAACGGACAGATGGTAAGTGCAGACATCAGTTCATTTCCCAATGGTGCCTACACAGCAGTGGGCAGCCTTGATGGCCGCAGCTTGCTGAGCAAAAAATTCATGTTGTTGCGTGATTAAATAATCTTAATTACTAAAAACAAAAAAGGCCTTTCCTGCTGTCAGCAGAAACGGCCTTTTTTGTTTTCCTGAACGCAGTTCAGTTTACTCTATCAAATTTTTCATCAGGTCATTTAGAAATTACCCAACGCAATGCCTGCGACTCTCCACCATTCAGTAGGGTCACTACATACACACCATTGCTTAGTGTGGCAGTTTGTTCAATCACCATTCTTCCTGAAGTTTCTTTTCTCAAAGTAGTTTGAAAGCAGATGCGCCCGGTTGCATCCACCACTTGCAGCATATAGTCAGCAAGCAGCGGTTCAGCTATGGCTATGTTCAGCACACCATCACCCGATGGATTGGGATAGATGTTGAATAAATCCGCAGCAGCAATTCCAAGTTTATTTTCATCTGGCATATCAGGTATCTCAGCCTGCATCATGCTTGCACTCACTTGTATGATGTCCACAGTGCCATAGATGCCTGCTCCATATCCGAAGTTTGGCCTCCAGCGTACTGCATACCAGTGGCCGCTGAGCACCCCTGCTATACCAGATAGAGAAATGCTTGAAGATGATCCAGAGGTAGCTGCAGTGAATGGCAAACCAATGACAGGGCTACCTGTGCAATCCATAACCTCAGTAAACTCTACCGTGTGATTGATGGCAGCGCATACAAACGGTTTTGCCTGAAGCACACTACCTTTTAGCACACTGGCCGGGCAGCGCTGACCCACCTTGGTGCGCAGGTCTGCATGTGGTGTTATGGATATGCTGCAATCCACTGGCGAGGCCACGCTGATTATTTCAGAAACACTGTTGCCATCTAAAAGAGAATACACTGCATCAATATTCACAGAATAAGCATAGCTATGATGCAATGCAAGCAAAGCATTGCTCAAAGCAATCTGCCCGGTGGATGAAGCTGATGTAGTGCCTCCCGCAGGCAGCGTTTGTGTAAAACTGAATACGTAACTGTTGGCACCGGTGTACTCAGGCTTCAGGTTAGAGCACAGGTTGTATGAGCCATCACCATCGTTGCATGCGGAGTGCATCAGGTGCTGTATACACAAGGTGAATGGCCCTCCTGCGGTGACCAGCGAGGCTGCACCCACAGCTAAGTAGTACACTGTGCCGGTGGTGAGACCATCATAATTTAAAATTTCGATAGCACCCGCACCGGTTGCATTCTCGGTGGCAGATGGCATCAATGTATAGCTGAAACCATCGTAGCCATATATGGCGATAGCACCATCCATAGTTCCACTCAGTGCATCCAAATTGATACGGCACGCAGTGGATGCCGCAGTGAATTTGTACCAGGCATCAGCACCTGCAAAGGCCACATCCTGTGCGGAAGGAGTAGCGCCCAATGCTGTGCCGCTAATGAGTCCGCATGATGGGTATGCATTGCCACTAAGCGGTGCGTTGGCTGCTGCTCCAGGCGCATCGTTGGCCACTGCAGCTATGGCTGCACTCCAAGCCCATGGCTGATGGAAGCCATGCGTGTTAGTGGCATCCACTGCTGTAGCAGCGCCAATGATGCTCTGCCCTGCTGTAAAGTGATGCGAACCATAGCTACCGCTGAATGACTTGCCCGCACTGCCTATAGCTGAGGGCGATTGTGTCTGTGCAGCTGCGTATAGCATCATCTGCACAAAACATGTTGTAATAAAAATGTGTTTCATATTGAATGAATGTTTTTAAGTGATTTTGAAAAGGCAGAAAAAAATTTTTTCATCAATTGGTTACGTCCGCACATCGAAACGTAACCAACCATCAGAAAAAGATTTTTTCATCATCCAACATCAATCATCTACCAAAAAACATTCGTTATGAAAAAGATTACTACCATTCTTATAGCCTGCATCATCAGCACCATGCTGAATGCGCAGGCTCCCGACCAGTTCAGCTACCAGGCCATAGTGCGCGACATAGCTGGCGACCCCGTGGTGAATACCACCATTGGCCTTCAGTTCAGCATACATGAAACTACAGCAGCCGGGCCTATTGTATATCGCGAGCGATTCACCATAGCCACTAACGAGTTTGGCCTTGTCAATCTGAACATAGGCACCGGCACAGTGATGGCAGGTAGCATGACCACCATAGATTGGGGAGCTGACCCACACCATTTACAAATAGAACAAGACTTGAGTGGAGGCACTGCATATACCAACCTTGGCACCAGCCAACTGATAAGCGTGCCATATGCGCTGCATGCAGGCAGTGCGGATTTGGAGACTGATGCTACGCTGAGTGGCACAGGCACAGCAACTGATGAACTGCAAATAGCACAGCAAGGTGCTACCTCTGGCGAAGTATTGAAATGGAATGGCAGCACATGGACACCCCAACCCGATGATGATGGTTGCAACACACTCGACAATTCATACGATTGTGGTGTAGCAGGTGGTGGTAGAATAATAGATGTGGATAGCGGCCCTGTTCAACTGGATGTAGAAGGAAATGACGGTTTGCATATCAATATGAATTCCGCAACTGTTGCAAACGGGATAGAGATAAGTGCACCTGGCAATGCAGGCGGCATCTATGTGGACTGCCCGGGAAATAATAACGGCCTGCACATCAATAAAGGTGGTGATTCACCAGCAATAAAGCTGGTAGGTATTACGGGTTCTGATGGTCCTGGATTGGACATTGAACAACATGGTTCTGGCAACGCAGGTTCACTTCATAAATATATAGGCGGAACGAACCTTAGCCTTTACAATTATGCAGGCGGCCAGGGTTTGGAAGTAAATCACTCCGGGGGGACAGGAGACTGCATTCAAGTAAACAAAGCAGCATCTTCAAATGGGGATGGCATCGAGATTAACAATTTAGGAACGGGTGAGGGTCTTCAGATTTTTCAAAGTTCAGACTTCAGCGCAATTGACGTCCAACAAACCGGAGATGCATCGGCTGCATTGTTTATGAACACCGCGGCTGTGGATGCGCCCACAGTAGATATTTCAGGTAATACCAGTTCAACTTCAGCGAACATTATGCAGATTGGTTTAGGTAAAGTAGCCAACCTGATGCAAATGAATGCTGCTAATCCAACGCCAGCCATAACAGCAGGCAACATGGGCACCGGCCATGTGATGAAGTTAGACCAACTGCACCCCATGACTATGTCACCTGCCTTGGTAGCATCGCACGCAGGCAAAGGCTCAGCAGCAAAATTTGAAACCATGAATCCTACAAGCACTGAGCCTACATTAGATGTGAACAACATCAGCTTAGGTCATGCAATCTTCATAAGCTCTGCATTGCCAGCTAATCCAAAATTCGCAATAGAAGTGATAAGCAGCAATGTTGGTGGTGGCTTGCATGTAGATGGCAGCCACGGAGGCACCACAACATTGGCCAGCTTCGAGCAAAGTGCAGGAGCACGTGTAGCGCATTTTAGCCAAAGCACTTCTGGTCCGCCTATTACAAAAGAGGTAGTATTGATTAGCACCACAAACACATCACCTGCAATACCTGCATTGAAGGTGACCACACCCGATCCATCTTCAGACTTCGCGGCAGAGTTCAACGGGAATGTTGAAATGACAGGTTCATTGGTAGTAGATGGTGAATCAACGCTGAATGATGATGTTGTAGTAACCGGTAATTTCAGTGCAACAGGAGCTACAGATTTGGCCACAACCACAGCCGATGATTTGGCAGTACTTGGCGAAACAGAATTAAATGGTAATGTAACAGCCAATGGCAACATAGATGTGGTGGGTACAGTAGATGCCAATCACTTAGACGCAAACACCGTGAGCGCAGCAGTGAAGATGTTCAAGATAGACCACCCCCTTGACCCGCAAAACAAATACCTGCAACACGCCTGCGTGGAAAGCAACGAGATGATGAACATCTATACAGGCAATGTGATGATGAATGCAAGTGGCGAAGCAGAAGTAACCATGCCCGCCTGGTTCGATGCATTGAATGAAGACTGCCGCTATCAGCTCACCTGCGTAGGCGGATTCGCCAACATTTTTGTAAAAGAAAAAATGAACAGCGGACACTTTGTAATAGCAGGAGGCACAGCCGGATTGGAAGTATCGTGGCAGGTAACAGCAGTGCGCCACGATGAGTTTGCCACTCAAAATCCACTGCAAGTGGAAGTATCAAAAAGTGTAAAAAGATAAATTGACATGATGCAGATAAACCTTGTGAGAAATCACTCACGAGGTTTATTTGCAAAGTGCAGCCAACAGATAACGAAATACTAACCATGATGCGAAGTAGCTCTGGAGATGAGAACAAAGCCCTTCGTGTCATCTACAAACTACACTTTGCCGCGGTGCAACACTTCATCACACTCAATGGCGGAGACAGCGAACAATCGCACGATGTATTTCAGGAAGGAGTAATCATCTTTCATAAAAATGTGATTCAGCAAAAATTCAAAGCAGAGAGTAGCATTGGCACCTACCTGTTTGCCATTTGCCGATTTGTCTGGTTGAAAAAATTGCAGAAGCAAAAACGCGAACTACCCTACATTGAATCGCAACATGAACAATTGTACAGCGATACATCTTATGAAGAGTATGATGCTGAACGCTCCATGCAGATAAATGATTTGTTCGGAAAATTGGGCGATGTGTGCAAACAAATATTGACCCTCGCCTACTACGAGCAACTACCCATGGCAGAGATAGCAAACCTAACCGGATACAAAGACGAGCAGAATGCGCGCAACAAAAAACTAAAGTGCATGAATGCCCTTCGCGAATTGATAAACACCAACCCTGCCCTGAGACAAATGCTCAGGAATTGATACCCATGCAAGAAGCAAACATCATACAGTTTGACAAGTATGCAACCGAACAATTGAATGCTGAAGAAAAGCATGCATTGGAAAGTCGGATCGAAGCAGACTTGACATTTCAAAATGAGTGGAAAGAATATCAAACGCTGCGCAAAATTGTAACAGCCGCAAAAGCACATGAGCTGAAGCAGCAATTGCAAAACATAAGAGCAGAAGAAACATTCGCCACCAAACAAACCCGAGTGATAAAACTAAACAAAGGAGGATGGCTTGCCATTGCCGCATCACTTGTTTTGATTTCGGCCATGGTACTGTGGTATATAGGCAGACCAGCGGCAGATGGCATGGCACTATATGCCTCTTACCACACCACCTACCCTGCACCATCCACCGTGCGCGATGCCGCAGCAGATGAGCAGTGGAAGTCATTCAACACAGCATACAACAATGGCGACTACGCCAGAGCCTGCCTCATACTTCGCCAAGCTGACAGCACAGTCTATCACGCTGCTGCCTACACTTTCTACATAGCTATTTGCGAAATAGAAAAGACTGATGGCAACAAAGCCGATGCAGAAAAAAGATTGGCATGGCTCATCAATGCAAACAATAAATACAGCGATGCCGGCAGATGGTACTTGTCACTGTTGATGATAAAAGAGCAACGAATGTCAGATGCAAAACCACATCTATATCATTTGAAAGAGCAGGGCTTGTACAAACACAAAGAGGCTGCTGAACTGCTTGATTTATCTGAAGCGTTTCCACAAAAAAAGTAACAACATCAGTGCAAGTGCTCCGCCAGCGCACCACCACCATATAGCATTGGAAGCATTGTATTTTGCAGTGTCACCACACAGCACCATGCCTGCCCAATAGAAAGGGTGCGCATGCACTTCATCGGTGCTATTTAGATATTCAAGTTTGGCAGATTGCAATGCTTTATGTTTTTCAATTCCATTTTTCCAATGTCCACCAAATGCTGACACAATGCTGAAGGTGCTTTCATCATCGCAGCTCCAAAGAGTGGTAGCCACAGCAGGGCAGCCTGCATAAGTAAACGCCCGTGCAAGACTCATCACTCCTTCGCCACGTAGTGTTCTGCCGGTAGCAGTATTGCACGAACTCAGTATAGCCAATTGTGCATTCAGTTGCAGGGCATACATCTCGTGCAATTGCAAAACACCGTCATTTTCTCCCACGCTGTCTTGTGAAAATATGAAACCGGAGGTGAGCGGATCATCCTCCTCAAGTTGGGTGTGCATAGCAAGGTGAAGCACCGAAGCATCATTGGCATGTTGGCCAAAATCTGCTTCGCTCAACGTAGCCGAACTGAAAATTTCTCCTCCAAAAGTTTGATGCAATGTTTCCACCTCCTTCACATTGTATCTGAGTGTTGCCATGGATTGGCCACGCAATGCTGCAGTAGTGTCTATAGCAGATGCATATACCGGTGCGAAACCAATGTAGCTTCCTTCATTGTGCTGCGCTTCTTGTTTCAACTGGCTTGCAGAGAACAAATAAGAAACCGGCATTTTCTTAATCAGATAATTCAAAGAAGCGTAGGTACTTGCGCTCTGACCTACATCGGTCACCAGCACTTCAAACGGCAGATATGCAAGTTTGCCATCAGCTACTATGCGAATACTTTTCACATCTTCATTCAAAAAAGGTTGAACCAAATTGAGAAATAAAACATGAGCAGATTGCGCAAAATTATCTGCTATAATTTCCACTTCGGCAGTCATGCGCACTTGTGCCAGCAGGGCTTCTATTTGCTTTTGTAAAATTTTATAGTTGCCAATTACCTCCGTGTGCATTTCATTTTTTGATATAGCAAAAACGATGAGCGCAGTGTCGCCTGCAAAGAATTGCAAGAGCAATTCACCGGTTGCTAATTCTGATTGCACATCGGCCAGGCCAATGGTGGATGTGGCAAACATGAGTTGGTGATACTGCGGATATGTATTTTTAATCACGGCTATGTATTGCTCTAAGGCAAGGTTTGCAAGCCGTGTCTGGCTATAGCACAATTCAAGTTTTTTTGCTTCATCTACATCACACTTTGTAGCTATGCTCTGTGTGTAAAACTCCAGTTGTCTCAGTTGCGATTTCAACAAATGCAGACTATCCGTTACAACCTGTGGCACGCCAGCTATCTGTTGGTTGTTGTGCAATGCCATGGCTTTGTTCAACAAATAAGCGCGGCTTTTCTCAGCATATTGAAAAGCTGCTTCCCGTTGCTCTAATGCCACATCACCATCGTTATTCAAAAGGCTGAGTATGGCAAATTCGTAAAAAGGAATAACACGTTCACCCCAGAATATGGCACTGGCATCGTTGCGGATCCTATTTCTCAAAGCGTCTATTGTTTGATCTGCTTTCTTGTTGTTTTCAAGCAGAGCGGCCAAAGCTGTGTCATTGCCATTTGCAGCCATGCGAAACAAAATTTTTCCGCGCAGAAACAACAGGTCGAATAGCAGTGAATAATTTGATGCACTGTTTACATCAAAAAAATTATCGAAAGCTGAATCAGATTTGACAGTTTTGCAATAAGCCGATATCGCTTCGTTACAAACATCCAAAGCCTTTTCATTGTTTCCAGAAAGCAACAAAGCTTTGGCTATGTAGTTGTTGCAACCAACAGTATATGGATTACTCGCGCCAAGGGTTTTTTCTCGCAACAATTTTTCATTGTAGTAACTCTCAAGGGCGGCATTGCCATCAGTCAGATTCAGGCCATCATGGTTTGATGGATTTAGCTCCATCTGAATTTCAGCCGCCTTTCTGAAGTAGATAGTTGCTTCTGCATCTTCATTCCTTTCCCAAAAATATGTACCCAACACTTCATACATGGCAGAAAGCTGCGGTCTGATTCCTTTATCATCCATGGCCCAATAGGCCAATGCATGATGATAGTGTGTGGTGCAACTGTCACGCTGCTCTAACCCCCAATATGAGCTGCCCAGATAGTAGTGTGCTTTGCAAACTTTAGTAGAATCAAGAGGTTGCATATTGTAGCAGTGAGCAAGCAATGCCTGACTGTACTTGCAAGCATTCACATAGTCGCCCGCCTGGTAATAGATGGATGTGATGGCCGCTGTTGCCCCGTGCTGTTCATTGAGGTTGCCTATGGCAGAGGCAATGGCTTCGGCCTCAAACAAGGCGTTGAGGGCTTCATCCGTTTTACCGGAGAGAGCAAACAACTTGGCCAGTCGCCTCAGTTGTTCGCAGTAAGCAGATGTGTTCTTGAGATTTTTTTTCGTGCCTTCCGAAAGCACCTGTTGCATCATGCCAATGGCCCGTGTATGGTCGCCACTTTCTAATATTCGTTTCGTTTCTTTCCACACCTCATCACTTTGTGTTGCAAAAATGGATTCAGGAGTTTGCTCACTTTTTGGTGTTCCTTCAATCTTCTTTTGGTGCTGATAACCGGTGGCAGCAATCATACTTGTAATAAGCAACACGGCAAGAAATGGCGAAAGCCATTTCAACCTGTTGATGCTGATATTTGATATGGTCAACAAACGAGCAGTACAAAAGATAATATCTCAGAATTTGCCCCAATCACCATTTCCTCACACCTTTTTGATGCTGTGCACCAAAAATAACTTTCGCATCAGCACCCCTTCGGCCATAACTTCTTTATCGAGAAAGGCAAGCAGCGTATCATCGCCATACGCATCAAACCCTTTCATGCGGGCCTGATATACTTGCTCACCAACTTCTATTATATATGAGTCGTGTTCGCTTTTCGACCCAACACTCACGGTAGCTTTTTTGATTGTGCCTTTCAATTTGGTAGTTCTTATTGGCATATTATTATCAGATATTAGAGAGTATGTTTTTCTTCTTTTTGCAACGTTCTATGCTGGCCATGTATATGTCTAAATTGGTATCTATAAGCGTTAGCATTACGGCCTGCCTGTAGCTGGCAATTGCTTTGTCAAAATCGCCCCGCAACTCATGCAGTATGCCCAGTTCATTGTGCATTCCCGGTTGGTCGATACCTTGAATAGTCAATGCCTGTTGCAATAATTTCTCCTGCTCATCATACTTACCCAAACCAGAAAGCGTGATGCTGAGATTGAGATATACAGCGGTGTATTCCGGTGAATAAGCAATGCACTTGCGATAGAAATCTTCGGCCTTCACCTTGTCTCGGTATTGGGTTTCATATATCCAACCAAGGTGGTTGTATGCCTTGCCAAAATCGGGAGCTTCAATAAGCAATACCTCAAGGGTACTGACTGCTTCAGTAAAACGTTTTTCCTTAATCAAAGCATCTGCTTCGAAAAACAAATCATCCAATTTTTGTTGCTGCAAATAATCCATTGCACTTCTTTGTAAAGTTGTTATCTCCTTTCAAGTCGCTTCACTTCTACCACTTCACCTCCTACATCTTTTATCACCAGCAGGGTAGTCTGTGGGATTAACTGCTTCTGCGATTCTTCACGCTGCAAGAATAAATGACAGCTTGCTCCTTTGCTTGATTTTGCTTTACCTGAAATGGTTTTAGAATAATTGAATGACGCCACTGCAGCATTGTTGATGCCGTGCTCCTTCAAAACAGATTGAATTGATTTGGCCAATGCTTTAGGCCTTTGCTCATGAGGTTTCTGCGCATATCGCTCCACATTTTCGCCTCTTATTTTCAGCCCTTGTCTTCGGTCCTTGCGCATCAAACGGGTGGTGCCTTCAGTAAAATGCTTCGATGCAGCAGCTTCAGTTGCTACTGACGGTTTCACCAAATGCACAGATGGATCGCCAAGCAATATGAATTGGGCAATGGTTTTTAGTTCGGTAGGTTCAATACGCGGCAAGGCCTTTTCTACATATCGCAAGCGTGCATCAAGCAAGGAGCGCCCCAATGAAAATCCTTTGTGCACATTGCGAATGAAATACTGTGTAAGAAGGTCAGCTTCACCCTGTCCTTCAGCAGGACCATAGGCTACAGTGGTGCTTCCAAGAAAACCCAATGCACCTTCTCGCATATATGTATTGCTAACGTTCAAATCACCATCAGTGTATTCAGGGTCAAAAAGCTCTGCGCCATAACAACACTCTGCGGCCACCACACAGCCGAAAGAAATATTTCCATCCAACTCACGCGCATGCAGTGCCTGCGGATAACTCTCCCCCTGTTGGCCATAAAATTTAGAATCCACCTGCGCACCATGGCAGTTGATAAAATGTGTTTTGCGTTGCAGTTGGGCCCTAGTGTGCTTGCCTTTGGGCGGAATCAATTTCATTGTTTTTGCATCGCCAACAATGTTGATAAGTGATTGTGTGGTAGAGCCCTTCCACACTTTGGCGCTTAGAGCAAATACTGATTTGTATTCATTCAAATTTTTAGTCTGCGCCTTGATGGCATTGCGGATAAGCCCTGCCAAATACTTTGCATCACTACCACCAGTAATGTCAGGCAGGCGACCAATAACTCGTGTTGGTGAAAGAAAATCTGAAATTTTTGTGCTGTACTTTTTCTCACACGCGTAAGGCAAATCACTTGGTACAATCTCATCATCATCATCCGGAATAAGATTTTTGAGTTCACAATGCGGTATTACATCAACAGAACCAATAAGCAACAAATAATCAGGTGTATATTTTTTACTTAATGCATCAATCGTTGCTTTTACTTGAGTTGCGCTGTTTGCACTTTTTACAGCAGGTACTTTCATTTTTTTCAGCGCAGTGGCACCGTCTAAGTAGATGAATTTAGAAACAATTCCGCGCTTCTTGTCAGCAGCTATCATTTCCTTCACTGCTCTTTCAACTTCGGTTAGCTGTTTGCCGTACTTGGCAGTAAGCGCGCTCTTGTTAGAGAGAATGAGCTTGTCGGTTTCCATTTTTCATAATTTTTATTCATGCGAAATGTATTGTGATCCACTTTGCAATTGCTATTCACTCTATCATTCATAGCTTCAAAGTAATATTATTCATTTTATTATGCACGCATAACATATTTTGCTTTTATTCGTACCCACGAAAAACCAAAACCAATTTATGCATCCAGAAGAAACGATAGACTTTCACATACGCTGGGCTTGGGCCAAGATGAGCAAAGCCTACAATGTAGAAGCTGCAAAAAAAGGAGGGACAATGGCCATGGCATTCTTACTGCTCAACATAGACAAGGAGGGTACACCGGCTACCAGCCTTGGCCCCAAGATGGGAATGGAGCCCACAAGTCTCACGCGCATTCTGAAAACACTGGAGGCGGATGGATACATAGAAAGAAAACCTGCAAAAGATGATGGCAGAAAAGTTCTTGTTTCCTTAACGCAAAAAGGCAAAAACTACCGCGATGTTTCCAAACAAAAGGTGATACAGATGAATGAGCGGATGCGCAGCGCAATTCCTCAGAATAAACTGAATACTTTCTTTGAAGTAATTCAGACTATAAATAAAGAGTTAGATAAGAACAACATATTCTCATAAAACAAAATGAAGAGAAGTATTAAGAAAGTTGCTGTGCTCGGTTCAGGAGTAATGGGCTCGCGTATCGCTTGTCACTTTGCCAACATCGGAGTTGAAGTGCTTTTGCTTGATATCGTTCCGCGTGAGCTGAGTGAAATAGAAAAAGCGAAAGGAGCAACGCTTGAAATACCCACGGTACGCAATCGCATTGTGAATGAAGCCCTACAGACTGCATTGAAATCAAACCCCTCGCCTATTTATCGCCAATCATTTGCAAAGCGAATTGCAACAGGCAACTTCGATGATGATATGCCAAAAATTGCAACCTGCGATTGGATAATAGAAGTAGTGGTGGAAAGATTGGATATCAAGAAAAGTGTGTTCGATAAAGTGGAGCAATTTCGCAAATCTGGCACTTTAGTTACCTCCAACACCTCAGGTATTCCCATTCGCATGATGGCCGAAGGACGTAGCGAAGATTTCCAAAAGCACTTCTGCGGAACGCATTTCTTCAATCCTCCGCGCTATCTGAAATTGCTGGAGATTATTCCAACTGAAAAGACTTCCCTTGAAGTGATTGACTTCTTCAATGACTATGGCTCGCGCTACTTGGGAAAAGTGGTGGTGAATTGCAAAGACACTCCAGCCTTCATTGCTAACCGAGTTGGTGTATATAGCATTCAAGCGTTGTTTCATTTAGTGAAAGAACTTGGGCTTACTGTGGAAGATGTGGACAAGCTAACCGGCCCTGTACTTGGCCGTCCGAAGAGTGCTACGTTTCGCACTTGCGATGTGGTAGGTCTTGACACACTTATTCATGTAGCCAAAGGGGTTCGTGAAAATTGTCCAAAGGATGAAGCAAAAAGTGCATTCGAAATTCCTGACTACGTTCTGAAGATGAGCGAAAACAAATGGCTCGGTGACAAGACCAAACAAGGCTTTTACAAGAAGACAAAAAATGAAAAAGGTGAAACCGAAATTCTTTCGCTTGACTTAAACACACTTGAATATTCGCCACAGAAGAAATCAAAATTCTCAACGCTGGAAGCGACAAAATCTGTAGATCATTTGACTACACGCCTGCCCATGCTTTATGGCGGCACGGACAAAGCCGGAGAGTTTTACAAAAAATCCTTTGCCGGTCTCTTTGCTTATGTGAGTAATCGTATTCCGGAAATCAGCGACAATATTTATAGCATTGATGACGGCATGAAGGCTGGCTTCGGTTGGCAGCTTGGTCCATTTGAGAGCTGGGACTTAATTGGTGTTGAGAAAGGAATAGCTGATGCTGAAGCAAACAAAAGCACGATTGCATCATGGGTAAAAGAGATGATTGCCGCTGGCATCAAATCATTCTATAAAATAGAAGATGGCAAAAAATTCTTTTACGATGTTGCGTCAAAATCATACAAGCAAGTTCCTGCCCCTGAAAAACAAATTGTACTTGCACAATTGCCTGAGAGTTCTGTGGTTTGGAAAAATTCTGCTTGCACTGTTCGCCACTTGGGTGATGGTATTTTGTGTTGCAGTTGGAACACCAAGATGAATACCATCGGTGGCGAAGTATTGGCAGGATTGAACAAAGCAATAGACCTTGCTGAAAAAGAATACCGCGGATTGGTGCTCTACAACGATGGTGAAAATTTCAGTGCAGGTGCCAATGTGGGAATGATATTCATGCTTGCAGCAGAGCAAGATTATGATGAACTAGATATGGCGGTACGCGCATTTCAGGGCATCGTGATGCGCATGAGGTATTCATCTATTCCGGTGGTGGGTGCTCCACACAATCTTGCCTTGGGTGGTGGTTGCGAAATCAACTTACACGTAGACAAAGTTGTTGCCCATGCAGAACTGTACATGGGGCTTGTAGAGTTTGGTGTAGGCATCATTCCTGGTGGTGCGGGCACGAAGGAATTTGCTTTGCGATGCAGCGATGAGTTCAAAGAGGGCGACATCAAACTGAACACTTTCCGCAATCGTTTTCTCACAGTTGGTCAGGCCAAAGTTTCTACTTCTGCTTACGAAGCATTCGATTTGGGTTATTTGAGAAATGGCATAGATGAAGTGATAGTAAGCCGTGAATTGCAACTCGCTCGCGCTAAAGAAGCTTGTCTTGAGCTGGCTGATGCAGGCTACACACAACCCGCCATGCGCAAGGACATTACAGTACTTGGTCAAGAAGCGTTGGGCATTGTGTACGTTGGTGCAAACACGATGACAAGTGGTCACTACATCAGTGAGCATGACCAACTCATTTCAGAAAAACTCGGATTTGTTTTAGCTGGTGGAGATATAAGTGCAAGCACACAAGTGAGTGAGCAATATCTATTGGATTTGGAAAGGAAAACGTTTTTGGAATTGTGTACACAGAGGAAGACGTTGGAGAGAATGCAGTCGCTTGTAACAACAGGGAAAATTTTGCGCAATTGATGAATAGATATTTCGAAATAGCCAAACACCTCAATGAAGCTGGGGTTCGCTACCTAATTGCAGGAGGCTTTGCTGCTAACATGTATGGTGTTCCAAGGATGACTCAAGACATAGACCTGATAGTTGAATTCGAAAAAGAAAATCTGCTCAAATTGGAAAAGACAATCAAGAACCTCGGCTTTTCTGAAAGAGTTCCTGTGTTCGCGAGTGACCTTTGGGATATTGCCTATAGAAAGAAATTGCGAGATGAGAAAAACATGTTGGCCTTCACTTATCACGACCCAAGAAAAAGCCAAGTGGAAATTGACTTGATTCTTGACCAGCCCTTCACTTTTGAAGAGCTATGGGCCAAACAAGAATCGCGCTCATCTGGTGATGGAATATTGATGAGGTTGGTTTCTGTTGACCAATTGATAGCAATGAAACAAGCTGTCGGCAGAAGTCAGGACATGTTTGACGTTGTACACCTTAAAAAGCTTTATTCAAGGTAAATTATGAATTCAGAAAACGACACACATCCAATCGGACTGCTATCCGATGAAGTTCTGAAACAAGCAAGTGAACGCACCCCTGATGAAATTGCTGACTGGCTTCTTGAATTCCATCAATTCAAAAGAGACTTTCAAACACTGGAAGACATGAAGAATGAGATGAAAGGAAAAGGAAACAAGTATGGAGACTATACCGAAGCCGCAATTGAAGAAACATACAAATTGAAACATTCAAAAAAATGAACGCATACATAATCGCTGGTTATAGAACCGCTGTAGGCAAAGCCCCTCGCGGTGTTTTCAAATTTTACAGGGCAGATGATTTAGGTGCTGCTGTCATCAAAAAACTTGTTGCCGATTTTCCGCAACTCGACAAAACACGCATTGACGATGTAATAGTAGGCAATGCTACACCCGAGGCAGAACAAGGCCTCAACGTGGGTCGTATGATTTCGCTGATGGGCTTAGACACAGATAAAGTTCCGGGTATGACGGTGAATCGTTATTGCTCAAGCGGACTGGAAACGATTGCCATTGCTTCCGCAAAAATTCATGCAGGTATTGCGGATTGCATCATCGCAGGTGGAGTAGAAACCATGTCGCCTATTCCATTTGGTGGTTGGAGAATTGTTCCGAATGCACGCGTTGCCAAAACAAATCCTGATTGGTATTGGGGAATGGGATTGACAGCAGAAGCTGTTGCCAACGACTACAAAGTGTCGCGCGAAGACCAAGATGCCTTCTCATTGCTATCGCATCAGAAAGCCATTGCAGCAATTGATGCTGAGAAATTCAAAGATGAAATTGTACCAATAGAGGTTACAGAAATATTCCTTGACGTGAAAGAAAAACGCCAGGAGAAAAAATGTAGCGTAACCCAAGATGAAGGCCCGAGACGCGATTCAACAATAGATGCACTTGCGAAATTGAAACCTGTATTTGACGCAAAAGGAAGTGTAACCGCAGGCAATAGCTCACAAACTTCTGATGGCGCAGCCTTCGTGATGGTAGTGAGCGAACGCATGTTGAAAGAACTCAACGTAAAACCCATCGCACAACTCAAAAGTTATCACGTTGCAGCCCTTGCGCCACGCATCATGGGCGTTGGTCCCATCTACGCAGTGCCGGGCGCATTGCAACGCGCAGGTTTAAAACAACAAGACATAGAACTCTTCGAATTAAACGAAGCCTTTGCATCACAATCTCTCGCAGTAATCCGCGAACTTGGTTTGAACCCTGACATAGTAAACGTGAATGGTGGTGCAATAGCACTTGGCCATCCACTAGGCTGCACAGGTGCTAAACTTTCCGTTCAACTTTTTGCCGAAATGCGCAGAAGAAAACAGAAGTATGGTGTGGTGACAATGTGCGTGGGAACCGGGCAGGGAGCTGCGGGCGTTTATGAATTGTTGAATTGACAAAAACTCTAAATAACAAAAAAACATGGCAACCACATCTATTACAAAGCCCATCACCGGAGGCGAATTTCTTATCCGTGAAACACAGGCACAGGACATTTTCATTCCGGAAGAATTTTCGGAAGAACTGTTGATGATGCGCAAAACATGCGAAGATTTTGTAGCGCAAGAAATAACTCCGAAGCTGGATGCCATAGACCATCAGGAAGAAGGTCTGATGCAATCCATCATCAACAAAGCAGGCGAGCTTGGCTTGCTTGGAGTGTCTGTTCCTGAAGAATACAACGGCATGGGCATGGACTTCAAAACCTCCATGCTTTGCACTGAGGCGCTTGGTGCGGGCCATAGTTTCTCTGTGGCTTACGGTGCGCATACGGGCATTGGCACATTGCCCACGCTTTATTATGGCTCAGATTTTCTGAAGAAAAAATATGTGAGCAAGCTGGCCACAGGCGAATGGAAAGGCTGCTACTGCCTCACAGAACCTGGCTCCGGCAGCGATGCCAACAGCGGAAAAACAAAAGCCGAATTGAGTGCCGATGGAAAACACTATATCATCAACGGACAGAAGATGTGGATAACCAACGGTGGTTTTGCCGATGTGTTCACGGTGTTCGCCAAGATTGACAACGATGAAAATCTCTCTGCCTTTGTGCTTGACAACACCATGGAAGGCATCACGCTGAATCCTGAAGAAAAAAAGATGGGCATAAAAGGTTCTTCCACACGACAAGTGTTCTTCAACAACGTAAAGGTGCCAGTGGAGAACATGCTCAGCGAACGAGGCAATGGTTTCAAGATAGCGGTGAACATTCTAAACATCGGACGCATCAAACTAGGTGGTGGTGTACTGGGTGGTTCTAAAGCAACACTAACCGAGAGTGTGAAATATGCCAACGAGCGCCAACAATTTGGTCGCAGCATTGCAAAGTATGGCGCCATTCGCTACAAACTTGCGGAGATGGCCACGCGCATTTACGCATTAGAAAGTGCACTCTATCGCGCTACTCAAAATATTGATGATGCCATTGCAGCATTGGTTGCTGGTGGTATGGACAAGGCTCAGGCCACCCTGAAAGGAATTGCATCATTTGCACCAGAGTGTGCCATACTAAAAGTGTACGGAAGCGAAGTGCTGGACTACACGGTAGATGAAGGTGTACAGATTCACGGTGGCATGGGCTACAGTGCCGAAACCAATGTGGAACGCGCTTATCGGGATGCACGCATCAACAGAATATTTGAAGGCACCAACGAAATCAATCGCCTGCTCACAGTAGATATGATTTTGAAAAAAGCCATGAAGGGCGAATTGGATTTAATGACACCTGCTATGAAAGTTGCGGGTGATTTGATGAGTATTCCAGACTTTGGTGATGCCCCCACCAACGTGTTTGAAGAGTACAAAAAGTATGTAGTCAATTTCAAAAAAGCAGTGCTGATGGTGGCTGGTGCGGCAGTGCAAAAACTGATGATGCAGTTAGACAAAGAGCAAGAGATACTGATGAATGTGGCCGACATGATTACACAGACTTACATAGCTGAAAGCACCTTGCTCCGCACAGAAAAATTAGTTGG
>JBJXFP010000074.1:0-15153 GCA_046155615.1 Flavobacteriales bacterium
AGCGAATAAGAAGTCAATCCACAACACACCGGTGTGTCAAAGGGCTGCAACAAAGAATGTCAAAGAGCGAATAAGAAGTCAATCCACAACTGAGAGAAATGGTAAATTGAAGAATCTCACAATGTCAAAGAGCGAATAAGAAGTCAATCCACAACACAGAACTCACTCCGATAGTTCAAAGGTATAATGTCAAAGAGCGAATAAGAAGTCAATCCACAACACAGTAATACAAGCTATGTTTGATATATCAAATGTCAAAGAGCGAATAAGAAGTCAATCCACAACCCTTCGACCCAACAGGAAGTATTGACACAAAATGTCAAAGAGCGAATAAGAAGTCAATCCACAACCCGCCCCCCCGGACACCCCTCCCCCCTTCTAATGTCAAAGAGCGAATAAGAAGTCAATCCACAACTAAACTATGTCGGCTTCCAACATGAAGCGAAATGTCAAAGAGCGAATAAGAAGTCAATCCACAACAGAACATGGCCAAGTCCTCAATCGAAAACTAATGTCAAAGAGCGAATAAGAAGTCAATCCACAACTGCCATCGCTGTACACACCAACGCTGGTTGAATGTCAAAGAGCGAATAAGAAGTCAATCCACAACATTAAGGACTTTATGAATTGAATGGCTTTAATGTCAAAGAGCGAATAAGAAGTCAATCCACAACAGACAAATCAGTGCAGCCGTATCTCGGAACAATGTCAAAGAGCGAATAAGAAGTCAATCCACAACCGACAAAGAACCTGAATACCCACACATGCAAATGTCAAAGAGCGAATAAGAAGTCAATCCACAACAGGGGCGCCTGCCTACACAATAGCTTGGGAATGTCAAAGAGCGAATAAGAAGTCAATCCACAACTTACCTGGGTAATGCAGCATGATCACTATAATGTCAAAGAGCGAATAAGAAGTCAATCCACAACTCAGTGTTTGAGCGTGACGTTGTCAACTTGAATGTCAAAGAGCGAATAAGAAGTCAATCCACAACACGAAGATTCGGTTCATTGACTATTTCTTTAATGTCAAAGAGCGAATAAGAAGTCAATCCACAACAGTCGCGACCGAATACTTTGCCTAGCGACTAATGTCAAAGAGCGAATAAGAAGTCAATCCACAACAATAAGCAGGTGTTCATTTCTACCTACTAATCACTCTCACATTCACTCTTCCAGTTTGTTTGTCAAAGTCTGAAAAGAACCTTCCGCTGAATTGATCAGCATCCGGATCATATTCCAGTTTGATTGTACCTCGGATGTCCTCGCTGCCTTTCCGTTTCAACGACTCTTTCCACACAAAAGGAATTGTCAGGCTATCTCCTTCACAATGAATCACGCCTTCCAACTTTCTTCCACTCACTTCGGTAGAGCCATTGTATTTGATTTGCGTACCACTGAATAAAGGGCCTTCTTTACCATTATTTACATTGATGCTATAAGTCATTACATCTTTTGTGAACCTACTACTTTCACTTTTCTGCACAGTCAGTTCCATTTCCCAAAGTGCATCTTTCACATTACAGCCTGCTTCATCAGCAATAAAGTTATGGTACAGTGCATAGCCACCTGAAAGCACTCCAAGAATAGCTGACGCTATTCCAACGCGGGGTGCCCATTTTACAATTTTCTCGTTCAGTGCGCTCACAATCTTATCTTATTATAGGCATTACAGGAGACTTCTTACTTGTTTTACCGTTTGATGGCTTTCCGCTTTTGTGGCAATATTTTTCAGGATAGTCTTCGTTGCTGTATTGTGCCCAACTTCGGTATGCCTCTTCACTAAAAGGTCGCTTCGGATTGAATGGAATTTTGGTTCCTGTTCTTATGCAAAATCCTGAGGTTGGAGTTTCTATTTCTTCTCTTGTAGGTCTTGATGTCGGTTGTGACCCCAGTTCCAATTCATCCTTAAAATCACTGAGTCTCTTTGTTGCAGAGTCTTGATTGTAATTATACCTCTCATAAAACTGTGATGTGCTATTATGTAAGACATCCGATTTTACATAGTTCTTACCAAGTAATAGACTCAGCATCTTTTTCTCAAATACAGGTCGCTTTACAAATACAACTTCATTGCTCTCTGCAATTTCCCAGCAAGCCATCCACGCTTCTTTGTCTGCTGTAGTTGTGAAAGCGTCCAGTACACTCAGCTCTGAAAACACGCCAAATTCAATGTTGTTTTTGAATGAATAGTCGTGAAGGTTGATTGAAGTGATCACTCCTTTCTTTTCATTGCCATAATATTTCGCATGCAGGTTGGGTACGTAAACAATGCTGATGTTCAGGAATTTCTGAAAGTACTCGAAGTCGCTTTTACTAAGGCTTTTGCTTACTGCGCCTTCATTCTTTCCAAACACTATCACCAAATGTATTTTTGGATTGTTGACATGTTTGTCAAACAGGGTCTTGAAATAGTCGTCAAGTTTGATGAATGGAGAAACAATCATCAACCGCTCCTGTGCATTCCAAATGATATCATAAATGGAATCCTCAAGCGCTTTTCCGGTAATGAATTTCGACATGATGATTCAGTTAGCTAACTCACTTCATTTACGCAATAGTAGTCAATGCTTATCATCTATCTGTCAAGCAACATTCAATTTGGAAAATGTTTTGTCAGTCATCTGCCTACACTCACTTAGAACCATCTGGATCGCTCAGTGGCCATCCAGTGTTTTTCCAACAAGCCAATCGCTTGCTTCATCTATCCAAGTAGTTTTTCGCAACAGCCACATGATTGCTTCATCCATCCTCTTGTTCTTTCCACCAAGCAAGTAGCTTGCTTCAACAATCCTGATTGTTTTTCCAATAAGCAAGTGGATTTTCTGAAAAAGCATCATTCCTGCGGCCTTCTTCCTGATTGTTTTTCTAATAAGCCTGTTGATTGCTTCGACACTCCTGATTGTTCTTACAAAAAGCCTGTTGATTGCTTCGACAATCCTGATTGTTTTTGCAAAGAGCCTGTTGATTGCTCCGACAATCCTGATTGTTCTTACAAAAAGCCTGTTGATTGCTTCGATAAGCCTGTTTGTTTTTACAATAAGCAAGAGGATTGCTTCGATAAGCCTGATTGTTTTTACAAAAAGCCTGTTGATTGCTTCGACAATCCTGATTGTTTTTACAAAAAGCCTGTTGATTGCTTCGACAAGCCTGATTGTTCTTACAAAAAGCCTGTTGATTGCTTCGACAATCTTGATGCTTTTTCCCTTATGCACGGTGGTTTTTAGAAAAAGTGACCTTTTTTTCAGGTCAATTTTCACGGTTGAAAAAGCGAGAATGAAGGCAGTCTAAAATTTTGAACTGATGTGCTGAAATGCCTGTGTGGCGTGGGCTGTATAGATATTTACTAATTTTTCTACCTTAAAAAAATAGCGGATAGCCATGTAACAATGGGGCATTTTATTTTCGGTATCGTGCAATACTTTCGGCTCTGGCTGCGTCTTACAGGTGCATTCAGACCACGCTGAAGAAAGGGTGTGGCTGAAGGGCCGGTGTGCAGCCGACAGGTATTCATTTTTTCTCACCCTGCACTGCGCACCGCGCCCATGAGGCCAACACTCCGTGAGGTTGTTGTAAAGTGAGAATGCAAGACGGCATAGGCAGGACGTGGTTGACGGCATGTATAAAGGAGGATGAGCAAATGGGAAAGATTAGGTTGGATTTTGGAAGATTGAAACCCGTAGAGCTGGGCGAGAAGGCGAAGTTGATTGTGCTGATGATGAGCGGCAATGCCTTCTTCACTACCCCAAGCCCTACGCTGGCTGCCATACTGGTTCTTGCAGATGATTTGTTCTTGCTGATATCAAAAGCTGAACAGGGAAGCAAGGCCGACAAGCAGGCGCGCGATGACAAGGCCGATGAGCTGATAGAAGCGCTTACTCAATTGGCAGGCTATGTTACCAGCATAGGCGGAATCAAGGATCAGGTGTTGCTCAGCAGCGGATTTGATCTGGAGAAGCCCAAGACACCGATAGGTCCGTTGGGTGCTGTGCTGGATGTACGCACCAAGACTACAGGCGTGATCGGCCAGTTGGGTGTGAGATGGAAGAAGTTGAAAGGTGCACATATCTATCTGGTGCAGATAACCCAAACGCCCGGTGTAGAAAGCAGTTGGGTAACTATAGCCAACGTGCCCCGCACAAGGCTGATGAGGGAAGGCGTGGTTTCGATGCAAGTGTTCTACTTCCGTATATGCGGTATAGGCACAGCAGGCCAGGGCCCGTGGAGCGAGGTGGCAGATGGTTATGCCAGATAAGGGTGCTTTTTGCATTCATAAGTGAGGCAGTGGAGCATTCTGACAAGTGCAGTGTGTATGTATATGTGTATGTTTAGTTTGGTTGAAGAGGAAGTATCGGAATGCTCTTATTCTTCAAACCCCTGATGCGGTAAGCGTTGGGGGTTTGTGTTTTGTAAATGGCGGGTACCGCCCCTCCCTTTCCACGGTGTGGTGGCAATGTGCCCTTCCCTTTCCACGAGTCATTCCATGGTGCGGTGGCAATGTGCGCGGTCCCTGCTGCACAGCAGGGATGGAATCTGCCGGAGTGCACAGACTACAGATTAGTATGACAACCGATAGCATAATGCATGGCTCATTCTATTGCATCGTTTTCATCCCGCGCCAGCCACTTCATCATCCATTCATCAGGTGGCCACTTGCGCAATATTTCTTCATTGAGGAATTTCCAATCCGGGTTTGCGGTGCTGATGATTTCATTTTTTGCCCTTCGGCTCAAACGCTTGAGTGCATCTTCTTTTTTGATAGCCCCTCTTGGGGTTGCAAAAGCCTCAAACCATACACAGTAGTAACAATTGTATCGCGCTGTGAAAGACTTTTTGCGTGCGATAGCGCCTTTGTAATGCTCTACCAAGCGAGCATCCAGACTGTTGGTCATGCCTACATACAAGACAGTCTTGTTTTTATTGGTAAGCATGTAGGTGAAATAACTGCGCTGCATGGCAAGCGAAGGTAGATAGCGCGGTTGTGGGTAATGGCAGATTCCACCCTCTGCTATCGCGCATTGCCAACACGCGGATGGAATGACCATGAAGCAATTGAGTGCTTCTCTTTCCGAGGCGTAGTGGCATTGTGCCCTCCACTTCCCACGGGTCATTCCACGGTGGGGAGCCTTGTGCGGGGAGCAAAAACGTGGAATCTGCCATAGTGAGAACGGCACTCGTGCTTTTCATTGGATGCGGTTGTGGGTAATGGCAGATTCCACCCTCCGCTGCGCTGCGGGTGGAATGACCCGTAAAAAGAAGGGCGGGTGGAATGACAGGTAAAAAAGGGTGGGTGGAATGACGGATAAAAAAAGGTTGTGTAGCATGCACTGTGAGGGCGATAGCCCACACACTCACTCATACCCCTTCCACATCTCCTCCACCATTGCTTTGATTTGTTTCTTCAGCAAAGCGGGCTGCACCACTTTAGCCTGAGGGCCATAGCTGAGTATGAATGAATACAACTCCTGGGTGAGCAGCACATGCAGTGCAAGGCGAATTTCTTTTTTGCTTTCTGAGATAAGGCGCTGCGATGGATGGATGGGTTGGGTGAGCAGAAATTTTCCAATCACCGGTGCGAAGCTCAATACTACTTCCTGCGGTTTGTCTTGCTTCTCCGTGATGCCTATGCTGTGTTTGAAAAACACATCGGCATCGAAGCTCTTGTCGCGGGTGAATCTGCGCTCTGCTGTTTCCAGACTTTCGATGCGCTCAAGCCCGAAGGTGCGTATGCTGTTGCTCGTAATCTCCAATGCCACTAAGTACCATCGGTTGTGATACTCTTTTAATAGATAAGGATTCAGTTCATACTCCTTCACGCTATCGTCTGTGAATTTTCTGTATGAAATACGAATGGTTTTGCGTGTCTGAATGGCTTCGAGCAATGGTCCCAAGTGTTCGTTGCCTTTGCTCACCGTGCTCTTTTCAAACTGTATGAATTTGTCTAACGAGGCATCGTCAGGGTTGGGCGAAATGTTTACACGGTTTATTATTTTTTCTATGGCATTTTCATATTGCCGCAGTATGGGCATATCGCGAAACTGATCTAACGTAGCTGCCGCAAAACGGATGGCCTGCAGATCATCATCATTCAAACTCAACTCGCTGATGCTGTAGTTTTCATCTTCGTAGCAATAGCCTTTCTCCGCACGGTCGTATAGAATAGGTGCATAGTAACCCAGCTCGCCTTCGTTCTTCATGGCCCAGATGTCCTTGTCGATGGTGCTGAGTGAAATGGCATCACTTCCGACACCATAAAGCGCTTCTTCACATGCTTGCCGCAAGTCTTCACGTGTCGGGAATTTGCGGCCTTTGTTTTTCAGGCAGCGGTCTATCACGCGGTAGCGGAGGAGGGCGTATTTGTTAGCGGGCATGGTGCAATGTATTGAAATGGAGTTCACATTCACAGATAACTTATTGCAGTCACAACCCCGAAGGAGTTGAACAACAGTAACCGCCCCGATATTTCGGGGTGGCAGCTAAACCAAATAAATTGAACAACCCCGAAGGGGTTGAACAACAGTAACCGCGGGTGAAACCCGTGGCACAGGACATAGACTACAGACACAACCCCGAAGGGGTTGAACACTTATCACATCAAGAATCTTTCATCAAACTCAAGCCCTTGTTCCTCAAAAAGTAGTTTGCATTCTTCCTGAAAGGTTACAGTCTTGTCATGTTCTTTTTGGTTGCGGATATAAGCAACCAGCCTTTTCTTCTCTTCATGCGAATGGGTAAACGCACCATAACCCTCAGCCCATCCTATAAATGCAGGAAATTGCCCATGAGATTTCAGCCAAATTGAACTTGCGACCTTTATGTCCTTTACAAAATCTGCAAGGGCGAATGATTGATGCAAACTCGTAAACAAATGAATATGATCCTCCACACCATTGATTTGATATAGCACAGAGTTTTTGGCTTTCACAATGCCCCAGATGTATCGGTAGAGTTCTTCACAATAATCGTGGGTTAGAGTACAAGCACGATGTTTGGTGCCTACTACAATGTGATAGTGTGTTTGCAGGTAGCTCATTCTAGTACGAAAATAAATGAGTGTCTCCTGTTCAACCCCTGACGGGGTTGCCATAATATCACATTGCATTGGCCACGGGTTGCACCCGCGGTTATCATTGTTCAACCCCTTTCGGGGTTGCTTTCTCTTTATCGCGGGTACAGAGTGAGGCGTTAGGGAGCAAGCCTGTAAATGAACCACTCAAAGTCTTCATTCACTTTATATACCAACCTGTCATGAAGACGGCTGGGGCGGCCTTGCCAAAACTCGAAATAGTGCGGCACAATGCGGTAGCCACCCCAATGCGGAGGGCGTGTTACTTCTTTGCCTTCAAATGATGTGATGTACTGGGTCACGTTGGCATCCAACTCTTCACGCGTGCGCAGCTCGCTGCTTTGTGCGGAGGCCCATGCTGCAATACGGCTTTCGCGCGGGCGGCTCATGAAGTATGCGTCTGACTCTTGCTCACTCACCTTGCGCGCCACACCGAGTATGCGAACTTGCCGCTCCATGAGTGGCCAGAAGAAATTCATACATACCTTGTCGTTCTTATCTAACTCAGCGCCTTTGTGGCTGTTGTAGTTGGTAAAGAAGGTAAGGCCACTCTTGTCGAAGCCTCGCAGCAGCACAATGCGCGCATCAGGAAATCCACCGGCATTGATGGTGGACAGGGTGCATGCATTATAGTCTTTGATGTTCTCTGCTTTGGCCTGCTCCAGCCACAGGCCGAATTGGTCAAAAGGATTTTGTTGTGCATCAGCTTCCAGCAAAATGCTGCGGTCGTAGTCGTGTCGGATGCTTTTTATTTCGTCTTGCATAGTCAATGTGTTTTATTTATTCAATATCGCCTTCGCATAATTCTCCCAACTCATGTCTTTGGTACTGGCCGTCACATTTTCATGTGGCAGCGGATGGTCTAAGAAGCGCAGCATCTGTGCAGCCATATCATCCACATCGTTGGCGCCAGCAAGGTAGCCGTTGTATCCGTCCTTTATAGTTTCAGGAAAATGACCTACTCGCGTAGCTAACAGCGGCAAGGCAAAATTGTAGCTCAGCGACTCGATGCCTGATGGTGTGGCGGTGAGGTAGTAAAGCACAACTGCATCACTCACCTGAAAATATTTGTGTACCTCTTCGTTCGCTATGAAGGTGTTGAACACCACGCAGCGGTCTTCGATGCCCAATGACTTTATCAAATCAAGTGGCTGATAATTGCGTTCATCATCTGCCTTCTTCAGAAAGATTTTCTTCGCTGTGCCGAAGAGCACGTTCTTTAGTTTGGTAGAAAACTTTGTGTTGTCCAATGTCTGCCAAAACGATTCACCACAGATAAGGAAAGAGACATCATCACGCTGCCCGGCTACTTTGGCAAATGCTTCTATGGCATTGTGCAGGCCTTTGTATTTGCGTATGAAGCCGAAGAACAGGAACACATTCTTCCTTAGCCCATGTTGCTGTTTGAATGTCTGCACATCGAACTGCGGATCGGGTTTGAACAAATCATAAATGGGATGAAAGAGCTTGAGCACATTGGTTTCATCCGCACTTCTTGCACCATCATAGGTGAGGTGAAATGTGCGTTCAGGAAATAGTTTTTGCAATTCATCATACGTCTTCAGTGCATGTACGATGTAAGTACTTGCTTTACCGATGCCGCGCTTAGTGAAGTATTTATCTATGGCAGAGTTTTCTTTTTGAATCACAAAGTGCAAATCGAGGATGACTTCGATGCCACGCTTCTTCAGTCGCTTCACCATGTAGCCGATGGGCAAGCCTTGCAGCGCAATGCTCCATTGGATGATCACCTTCTCAGCACCCAATGATGCAATGTAGTTCACCGTATCACGCCACGTGCCGGGGCGATTGTAGTTGGTGATGTATTTCACCTGCACCTGGCTGCCTGAGAGTAAATCTGTCTTGCTGCTTTTGTCCACAAACTCGCGCGGGATGATGGCCGGATATTGTTGTGTCCAACTGACAATGTGAACTTCTGTATTGGGCTGTTTGTCCAAAGCCAATGCAAGCGATGTATTGTAATTCTGAATGCCTCCCTTGAATCGGGGGCCGGGACCAAAACAGACTATCACTCTTTTACCACTCATAGATGTGGCGAAGAAAATCAGTAATGCAAAGACTGCCAATGATTCTAATCACATATTCATCAACCATAAAGCAATAAGAACTCCTGAAGGCCAATAACCTCAACACATTCCACACATAGGATTAGATCGTTACTTCAACACGATTCGATCTATTGATGAAGTGAGCTTGATCAAAACAAGAACATAGAACACCCGTGAAGGTGGAGGTTCAAACTTTTTTTTCTCCATTTCGAAACATGCCTTTGCATGTGCCCGTTACAGGCTCACAATTCGACTCCTTCTAAGAAATCACGATAACAACGCTTAAGATTTTTTCACAGCAAAAAACTTATTAGGCCGCAGTTTGGAATACATGGGAATTCACACAAGTGAAGCAATTCACAGTAACTGGAATTTTTTTTTGTGAACCTATCCCAACTTTAAACAAACTATGCTGGAGTACTACAAGGCAGTGCTTGGTAACGTCACGTTCGATACCATGCTATTCCGAAAAGAGCTCCGCAAAGCAATGCGCCAACTGCTGACTGACGACCGTGTCAGGCTACGCGACTGGCTAAAGCAATGCGGGCATGTGTAAATCAAATTACATTACCTAAACAAGACATCTGAAAACGGGCCGCCCACGAGCGGCCTGTTTTCGTTTACAACAAAGGTGATAATTGGCTGCAATTCAAATTCTTCGAATTGCCAACATCCGGCAACCTATGGCTACATTGCACTGTCATTTGCCGGGAGTAATTGACCCGGCTACCTTAACAAAATGTACACGCCATTGAAAGTTGCAAGTGTGCTGCTGCTCGTTGCGGTGGGTACTTCAACTGTTTACAGCCAGGCCAACTGGATATTTGGTGATGGTGGCACATTCAGCGATGAAACTTTAGATTTGGAAACTGCTGCCAGTGGCGAGCACTACCAGTGTGGCTATTTCAACCAAAGCGCACAGTTCAGCCCCTTCGCTATTTCAAGCAATGGACTGAGTGATATTTTCATTTGTAAGAGAAACACTGCCGGAGCAGTGAACTGGGTAATGTCGGCAGGCGGCATGTTGCCCGACAGGGCCAATGCCATAGCCACAGCGGCTGATGGCTCGTGTGTGGTAACGGGATACTACACAGGCTCTGCAAATTTTTCGGGCACCACCCTCACTTCACAAGGCAATTCGCAAGATGTTTTTGTAGCCAAATACAATATAAATGGCGGATTGATATGGGCTGTAACCCTTGGGGGCAACGACACCGAAACCGGATTTGGTGTGGACATCAACAGCGCAGGCGAAGCGGTGGTGACAGGCCAGTTCAAAGGCACAGCTTCTTTCGGAAGTACCAATCTCACCAGCGCGTGGAATGCGGATGATGCTGAATTTTCATTCGACATTTTTGTATGCAAACTTTCATCTGCAGGCACAGTGCTGTGGGCAAAAAGCGGTAGCGCCCCGCTTGACGACCGCACCACCGATGTGGAGTTCGATGCCCTGGGCGACATCTATCTCACCGGGCAATTTTCTGAGAACATCACTTTCACCAATACATACAACAATTTAGTTGAAAATGTTGGCTTCGTGATGAAGATGAACGCAAGTGGCACAGACCTCTGGCTGAAACGTATGACAGCCAACTACATCATTTGCGAAGATTTGGAAATTGCTTCCAATTCGGACGTGGTAATCAGTGGCAGCTTCAGCGGGCAATTTGTTTTTCTGGATGCAGGTATGGCAGCAATTGAAGCTGACTACGACTACAACTTTTTCATAACCAGACTTACCTCGGCAGCCGACTTTGTGTGGCTAAGCCATGATGGCAGCGATAACTATATGGCAGGCTACCGCGTGTGCGAAGACAATCTCGGCAACTTCTACTGCACAGGTGTTTTCGAGTGTGTAATGACAGAATACAACGCGGCACTTGGTGGCTACTTCTGGTATTCAGCCGGATATACTGATGTGTATGTAACCAAATTTGATGCTATCGGAATACGCATCTGGATGCGGCAGTTAGGTGGGATTGGTATGGAACAATGCCAGAGCATCGATGCACAGAACAACAATCAGCCTGTGGTAGCAGGTGGATTTGAAAACTGGCTGAACATGACTGTAAACAGCACATTTGCCTACAATGTTTACAGTGATGCGAATACGGGTATGGATGCCTATTCCCAGCAGACTTTGTGCGGTAATCCCAATGCCGGTTTGTTTGCCGGAATCCAATCTTCCGGTAATCGGGACTCATTCATAGCAAAACCTTATAGCTCTGCCGCTGCTGATTTCAACTTCATAGACCACATGGGAGCTGACGACTGCCCGGGCGAAGAACCGGAGCTTTGTCTTGAATATTGCATTGACTCTCTCATCCTGTGTGTGAACCCCGGCCAGGGTATTCCGATAGACATTTTTACCCAGACAGGTCAGAGCATGATCATAGGGCCATACTACAACATCACCTATGGTGGAACAGGTTCGTGCAGCCTGAACAGTTGGGCGGGCGGTGGATATTATGTGCCTGATTTGTTAGTGTATGGTACGGGAACTTATTGGGTAACCATCGAGAGCGTTGGCAGTTGCCTGCCTCCACAAACTGACTCCATCTATGTAGAACTGAACTACTACCCTACTGAAGTGGAGATATGGGACAATCTGAACATGCTGCAGGAATGCAATCCGATATTGGGATTTCCGGAAACTGATGAACCGGGGATGTGCGAAGAACTGAATCTGTGTTCGCCTTTAGTGAACTTGTTTGTAGCAGAAGAACAGAGTGGAATCACTTACAGCTTCATAAATGGTACAGACACCATCTATGCTACTGATGTGGAAGTAAGTGAGGACAGCTACTGGATTCTGAATGCTGAATCAGCAGATGGATGCGTGGTGCAGGATCAGGTTACTGTAAATTTTCAGGACAATGGCCCATCTGAAGATTACATAGGATACCTGCAACTGATGATGAATGGTTTGCCATATAACAACGATACCATTTGGCTGTGCCCCGGTGATCCTGTAATGCTTGAATTCCTCGATTTTTTTACAAACGAAAACTACCTGCCAGGCGAGGGAGCTTATTGGTACGGCATCAATTGCACACCCAATGACACACTCACCATGAATTATTTCTCCAATATGTTCAATTGTAATCCGGGGTGGAACACAGTGCAGGCCTGGTTCAGCGATCCTAACTCCGACTGTCCTATTGTGCAGGAGCAGTTGAGTTTCTATGTTGAGATTTACGATGAAGCAGAGATGGATCAAATTTTAGAAATCCCAACCGGATTTTGTTCCGGTGATTTGGTCACATACACAGCCAGCGGTGCTGATACTTACATCTGGTATTATGGCGGGCAGGTGATTTCCACTGCCGATCAAATTACCACCAACCTACCCGGCAACTACAGCCTGAATGTAAGTGTGACTACACCCAACGGATGCACCATTGAAGGAAGTGCAGGCTTCATTTATCCATTGCCCGCCAATCCGCAAATCACAACTGATCCGGGTGATGGTGTAGTATGCCCCAATGACTCCGTACAGATACTCGCACCGCCCGCGGCCAGCTACTTGTGGTTAGGCCCTGAAGGCAGCATCGTGAGTGAAAGCCAAACTTTTTTCACCAACATTCCGGGCGACTATCATGTAGTAATTACTGATGCCAATGGTTGTGTTTCCGAATCGGGTTTTGTAAATATCGAATTGTACACTACTCCATTTCTTGTAGCCACTCCTTATGATTACTTCTGCACACCAGACCCCATCACTATTACAATACAAACCAATGATGAAAGTGCGATAGCCTGGCTGCCGCCTTTGAGCGGCACTGCTCTGGAGCAAGTGATAACTGTGCCGGGCGTGTATAGCGTAACTGTAGCTCTATGCGGTATCAGCGAAGTGCTGTCCATCGAAATATTTGATTCGCCTGTGGATGCTGCCATCACTACCCAAGGCCCACAATACTTCTGCGCTGGTGATACCATCACAGCATCGGCTGTAAATGGAATGACAGCCTACAACTGGCTGCCAGACGGACAGGCAACACAGAGCATAGTGATAACACAACCCGGAAGCTACACCGTTACCGCCATAGATCAGGAAGGATGCACAGGCACATCACAAATACTCGACATTTCATTCTATGATATGCCGGAGCCAATTGTTGCTAATGTGCAGCATTGCACCGGAACGCCTGTCACGCTCGCAGCCGCGGGCGATTTCGACATTCAGTGGCTCAATGGAAACTTAAATTGGATTGGGCAGGGCAATACCCTCACCACACCGCCAATAGCTATTGACACTACATTTTATGTGTTGGCCACCACCGGCAATTGTGTTAGTGATACCATAGCGGTGCCCGCAACGGTGTACGAGGGAATAGATTTCGATTTTGATGTGGAAGGCATTTGCCTGAATGAAGTGGCACACTTTACCATGCAGACCGGGAGCGCTGTCAATCCGCAATGGACACTTGGCGATGGCACGAATGCCAGTGGCATTGCAGTTGCTCATTACTACAACAGCGCGGGTACTTATTTAGTCACACTCCAGGCCACATCTGCGTTTGGCTGCGCTGAAACAAAAAGCGATTCGGTTACCGTCTTTTCAATTCCGCAAAGTATATATGCGGTGAGTGATACCATTGCCTGTAGCCCGCTGGAGGTCATGTTCAGCAATGAATCTGAAAGTTTCACAACTTCTGTCTGGCATTTTGATGATGGCACTACGAGCAATCAATTATCGCCTAACCACGCTTTCATGAATGTGGATTGTGTCCCTGCTGTGTTCAATACCTGGTTAGCAGTGTTCAACATATACGGATGCAGTGATACAAGCTATCAGGCGTTAACTGTGTTGCCTAATCCACAAGCTTTGTTTGAGCTTAGTGACACTGTGTCTTGCTATTACCCTGCTGTTGCTACCACTATCAATAGCACTTATTGTGCAGATACCTACCACTGGGCTTTAGGAAGTTCCAATGCAGGCACTGCGGTAAACACAACCATTCAAATTCCTACCGTTGGTGTGCATCAGATTAGTCTCGCTGCCGCAAATAGCTTTGGATGTGTGGATACCACATCGGCAACATTCGAGGTATTTCCACTACCCATGATGAGTGTGGATGCTTCAGCACAAAATGCATGTCCGGGCAACGCAATAGAACTATCCAATAACTCCCTGGGAGCTGTGGGCTATACATGGGTGTTCAGTGGTGAGCCATTTTTTGATGAGGAAAATCTTTCTATCACCTACTACCAACCCGGTTTGTATGACGCCATGCTGATAGCCAATACCGGTGCAGGCTGTGTGGATACACTTTTCTATGAAGACTGGATAGAAATCTATACGCCACCTGTTGCATCATTCGACATAGCGCCTCCTGTTGCCAGCATGTATACGCCCGAATTTGTTTTTACAAATACCTGCACTACTTCCATAGCGCAATGGTGGACAGTGGACAATACACACGCATACATCACGCCCTATGTGGTTTACCATCACATCGGTTTAGGTGCGTTGCCTGTTGAACTGGTGGTGATGGACAACCATCAATGCCTTGACACAGCTTTGAAATACGCATACATAGATGTGCCATTCACCATCTATGTGCCCAACAGCATTACACTGAACAACGATGGTCTGAATGAACTCTTCGTACCGGTGATGACAGGAACTGAACGATTGGTGAGCTATTCACTTCAGATTTTCGACCGCTGGGGCGATGTCATTTTTACCACCAACACCACCGGTGAAGGTTGGAGTGGTGACAACCACAGCGGTGCGCACTACGTGCAAAATGATGTGTATGTGTGGCAGGTGAAATACAAACTGAACATCGAAGCCGAAGCACAAGTGCTCAATGGCACCATCACCATTGTGCGTTGACGAGGCGTATCGTTTTCGGGAAACCTCTAAAAAACTGCTCAGGCAAGGCTTGCTTATTTTTCAAAACCGGAGTTTACTAAGCGTTAAAGAGGCTTTTGAAAAATGAGCGCAACGCAGCATGCGTGGTTTTTTAGAGGTTTCCTTAGGTGAAAATTCTGCATCTTGCACGCACCA
>JBJXFP010000095.1:0-7243 GCA_046155615.1 Flavobacteriales bacterium
TGCGTTTTTGATTGCTGTTTGATGAAACTGGTGATTTCAGATGTTGAATACGATCAGCAACGCGAGTATGTAAATTCTTATTGGCTTATCTAATAGGCGGTTTTTGTTTTTGGTGAGTCAAACGTAGGAAAAACAATCAGGGTATGCAGCTATTTTTTCTCCACATCCTCCCAATCACCCACAAGACTTAGTCAAAGGCCGTTGGTGTAAATGAAGCCAGTCGCAGCAACAGGGAGCAGATAAGTTTGCCTTGTCAACAGGTAATTACTTGTTGATTCAATCTTCATCATCAACGCAAACAATCACAACATGAATTTTTGGAAAACCCTCCTGGCATCGTTGCTCGGCTCGTTTGTAGCTATGGGCTTAGTGATGCTCGTTTTTGTACTCATAATAATGGCAGCAGTGGGCAGTGGCGGTAGCCAAAAGCCTTTTGAAGTAAAGGACAACTCGGTGCTGCACCTGAAATTAGACCTGCCGATAACTGAGCGGCACAACAAGCACGATATGCAGATAGATCCTTTTTCGTTCGATTCTGAACAAAAGATGGGACTGAATGCGCTGGTGAAAGATCTGAAGCGTGCCAAGGATGATGCGAAAATCAAAGGCATTTTCCTGGAAGTGCAAAGCATTGCCGCAGCACCCAGCACCGTTCTGGATGTGCGCAGAGCTATTGCAGATTTTGCCTCCGGTGGCAAGTGGGTGGTGGCATACAGCGAAGATTATTCACAAGGGGCCTATTACGTGGCAAGTGCAGCCAGCGAGGTATATATCTATCCACAGGGCAGCATGGATTGGCGTGGTATCAATGCTGAAATTTCTTTTTACAAAAACATGTTGGACAAGCTGGAGATAAATGCGCAAGTAATACGTGGCAAGAACAACAAATTCAAAAGTGCGGTGGAGCCATTTATCTATGACCACATGTCAGCAGAGAATAAGGAGCAGATAGCCACCTTCATAGGTGATATATGGCGTGTGATGTTGGAAGGCATCAGCGAAAAGCGTGGTATAAGCATAGAGGAACTGAACCGCCTGGCCGACACGCTGGCGCTGGTGGTGCCCGAGCGTGCAATGGAAGCCCGCCTGGTGGACGGCCTCAAATATCGCGATGAGGTAATGGGCATACTCAAAACTAAAGCAGGCCTTGCTGTAGATGCGAAGGACAAGGATCTTGAACTGGTGAGCTTAGAAGATTATCACCGCAGCAGTGCTACTGAGAAAAATGAAGAAGACACACCTGACTATAAAAAAGACAAAGTGGCCGTGGTGTATGCAGTAGGCGCAATAGAAAGTGGTGAGGGTGACGATATGACCATAGGCAGCGAACGCATAGCCGCAGCACTGAAGAAGGCGCGTGAAGATGAAAAGGTGAAGGCCATAGTGCTGCGTGTAAATAGTCCCGGTGGCAGCGCTCTTGCCAGTGATGTGATATGGCGTGAAACCGAATTGATAAAACAAAGTGGCAAACCGTTCTATGTAAGTATGGGTGACTATGCAGCCAGTGGCGGTTATTATATCAGTTGCAGTGCCGACAAAATATTTGCGAATGCAAATACCATAACAGGCAGCATCGGTGTATTTGGTATGCTACCCAACATGCAAAATTTTTGGAACAACAAAATAGGAATCACCTTCGACAGGTACGAGACCAATCCGCATGCTGACATAATAAGCAGCAACAAACCGATGGACGAAGTGGAGATGAGTTACATGCAAGCCATGGTGGACGATATTTATGCAGACTTTACAGGTAAGGTGGCTGCAGGCCGCCACATGGAGGTAGCCATGGTAGATAGCATAGGCCAGGGCCGTGTGTGGAGTGGCGAGGATGCAAAGAACTTAGGTCTGGTGGATGAAATAGGTAATCTGCAGGACTGCATTGCAGCGGCTGCATTGCAGGCCGGAATGACTGACTATGCAGTGAAAGAACTGCCCGCACTGATAGACCCATTTCAACAATTGCTGGAAGAACTTACCGGACAAAAACAAACCTCCATGCTGAAAGAGGCGCTGGGCGACCAATACACGAAGTACGAAAACGCAAAATCATTCCTTGAAATGTGCGGGCCGCAAGTGCGCCTGCCGTTTGTGGTTGAGATAAAATAATTTACTGGTATCAACAAAAAGAAAACCCGCTATGCAAATGGCGGGTTTTCTTTTTGTTCGATCTGTTGATGCCTTTCTGGCAATACACAGATGGCGCGAACAAATCGTAGCACTCAGAACTCAACTAATGTTCCCACTTGCTCACCACGTACTACGCGCATAAGTTCACCGCCCTTGTCCATGTTGAATACGATGATGGGCAACTTGTTCTCGTTGCACAGCGTGAATGCTGTCATGTCCATCACATTCAGACCCTTTTCATACACCTCGCTGAAGGTGATGCGATCATATTTAGTTGCGGTTTTATCTTTTTCCGGATCGGCAGTGTATATGCCATCCACACGGGTGCCTTTGAGTATTACATCGGCTTCCATCTCTATAGCGCGCAGCGAGGCCGCAGTGTCTGTAGTGAAGTAAGGATTGCCTGTGCCGGCACCAAATATCACAACCCTGCCTTTGTCTAAGTGACGAACTGCCCTGCGCTTGATGAATGGCTCGGCTACTGACTTTACCTCAAGCGCGCTTTGCAGGCGTGTGTCCACACCGCAGCTTTCGAGCATGCTTTGCAGCGCCATGCTGTTGATGAGTGTGGCAAGCATACCCATATAGTCGCCCTGGGTGCGTTCCATGCCGCCTTCTTCTGCCTGCACTCCACGGAATATGTTGCCGCCACCTATCACTATGGCCACTTGCACTTTTTGTTCGTGTATTTGTTTTATCTCGCTGGCATATTGACGAAGGCGATTGTTGTCAATACCAAACTGTTTGTCGCCCATCAGCGACTCTCCGCTGAGTTTAAGAAGAATGCGTTTGTATTTCATATATCAGTGGGCGAAACTATGATTTCAATTTCTATTTCTTCACATTAAAAATGTAGCGATCTAAGTTGACACCTGTATCATCAAACACGCCAGTCACTTTTATCACAGCGTAGTTATGCGCTACTGTGTCGTATTCTGTTATCAGTATATCATTCACCTGCACATCTGTTATCAGTTGCTGGGGTGTGCTGCTGGTGTAGCTGTCCTCTGCGCTCTGCAATGTGGCCTGAGCATAGTTGTAGCTGTTGTTGCGTACAAAACGGATACCTGACCATGATGTAAGGTCGCCCGTCATTGCTGCGTCATCAGCCATGTCTTGCTCCACCATATCTATCAGTGCGGAGTCAGGGTCGGTATCCAACTGATGAAATGTAAGATCGGAAATTTTGAAAGCATTGTTGCTTCCAAAATGGAATGGCGAGAACAATTCGTAGCCGGTAGTTTCAGTCAGGTAGGCCGCATTGTTCACATTCAGATTGCGCCCCACCGTGGCGGACAAGCCATCGGTATCGTACACCGAAAAGGTGAGCAGGTATTGTGTTGCCCCCGCTGGTACAGTGTATATGAAATAGAACTCTGACTGTTGTCCAACTATAGAAGTGTCTTTGATGGTAGCAGTAATTCCTCCAAGCGGTTTGTTGGTTATCACCACGCGATTCAGTCCGTTGTCACCTGCTGTACTTGTCACTATAAATTCAATGAGATCGCCTTCATCTGCTTCAATATTGAGGCTGCCCGGTGACACAAATATGGCTGGCGGCAGTTTTTCTTTTTCACCGCATGAGTAAAGTATGCTTACGAAGCAGAAGGAAAGTAAAAGCAGATAAAGGGATGTCGTTTTTTTCATCGCATGGTTGGGGATTGACATGACCAAATATGAAAACACCCTGACTCAACATCAGGGTGTTTTTCAATGAATAATCGTTTCAGATTCTTATCACTTGGTTTTGATTTTATAGGCTTTGAAGCGCACTTTCAAAATCTCTCTTCTGCCTAAGAATTGCTGATGGTTGGTGGTTTCGAATGAAACAGGCATTACAAAATCAGCATCCGGTTTTTGTTGAAGTGCATCGTAGAGCGCATTGTTGTAGCCACGGTTGCCGGGCAGTGATAGCCCAAATGCCCCTTGCGATATGAGAGCACCTGCATGGTACTTACGCTGTCCGTATGGTATGAACAGGATGTAGCTCTGAGTGCTCTCACCTGTTACATCACCCAAATACTCAAGGTCGTCTGTATCAAAAAGTATCTGAGCATTTACCTGTGTTACCGGCACTGCTTTGCGGTGAAAGGTGCATGAACTGAGCAGCAGGCATGCAGCCAATACACCAAGTATTATGTGTTTATTTTTTTTCATAGCTTCTTCTCTTGATGTTAAGTGTATAAAAAAGTGTGGTGGAAGGTGCTATGCACATCAGTCAGTAAGTGTGCTGAAGTAGATGTGTATGTTCAGTCGAACATTGTGGTTGGTATTCAGCATGAATGTTCTGCGGCTGAGGTCGCTGTATTGCTGGGCATCACCGTTTATATTCAGGTCATCATTGCCGAAGGCATCTTTCTCCTGTTCATACCACTCTCCGCTTTCATCAAAGTCGAAGGCATCAATGCTTTGTTCCATTTCTACTTTGGTCTTGCCACCAAATATCCACTTGCCTGTAAGGCCATATTCCAAACCAATGGATATAGGCAACTCGGCTACGAATACATTGAAGCCGGTGATGAGGCCGAAGCCAACTATGCGTGTTGGTGTGGTGCGCGTCATGTACATTTTATCTCCATTGGCAAAGTCATCCTGACTCAGCGATTTGTTTCTGCCAAGGCCAATCATTGCCTCGCCTGCGCAATACACATCAAAGATGTTGGTGTTGGTGAAGTGACGTTCCAGACCACCGGCAACTGCGAACTCGCGCGATATGAATTTTTGTTTTCTGTCGGTAAGAATCAGATCTTCCGGTATGTTGTTGAATGCACCTGAATCTGCGCCCACACCACTCACAGTAGCATTGCCGATAGCCCAGCGAAGTGCTCCGCGTATCACCGTATTATCTGTGTGGTAATACTTGTAAGTAAGGAAGTCGCTGGCGAAAAGCGAATTGCCTTTGTAAAGACCAGCGGATGTGTCGCCACTCAAATCCACAATGGGGACTACAAACTGAAGTGCTGCATCACCTGCCTGTGGGCGAGTGTTCATCTTGAGGTTCAAATCATAGTTCTCTCTTTTAGATAGTTGTGCGAGTGCTGTTGAGGCAACAACAAGAAACACACATGTGGTAAGTAATGTTTTTTTCATGTCGGTTTTAAATTATGGTTTATTTAATTGATAACGAACGAAGCGAATGTAGAATGGATTTTATTCAACCAAAATTTTGAGCACCTCAATTTTCAACAATCACTATAGAGTGCGATACATAGCCGGATTACTTTTTCTTTACGAACTGGTATCACGACATACGCTTTCTCAATTCCGCATCTATCGCATCCAGAAAATCTTCAGTGGTGAGGTAGTGTTCTTCTTTCACCTTGTCACCATGTATGCACACGGCTAAGTCTTTTGTCATCTTGCCACTTTCCACCAAGTCCACACACACACTTTCCAATGTGTTGGAGAACTTAGCCAGCTCCGCATTGCTGTCTAATTTAGCTCTGTGTGCAAGGCCAATAGTCCACGCATAGATAGAGGCTATAGGGTTGGTAGATGTCTTCTTGCCCTGTTGGTGCTGGCGGTAATGGCGCGTAACGGTGCCATGCGCAGCTTCTGCTTCCACGGTTTTTCCGTCAGGAGTAATAAGTGCAGATGTCATAAGGCCGAGTGATCCGAAGCCCTGGGCTACAATGTCGCTTTGCACATCGCCATCGTAGTTTTTGCAGGCCCACACAAAGCCGCCTTCGCTCTTCAGGCAGAAGGCCACCATATCATCTATCAAACGGTGTTCGTAAGTGATGCCAAGTTCTGCAAATTTTGTTTTGAATTCTTGCTGATATACTTCTTCAAATATGTCTTTGAAGCGGCCATCGTATGCTTTCAGAATGGTGTTTTTACTTGAGAAGTACAGATTCCAATTGCGCATGATGGCTTGATTGAAACAAGAACGCGCAAAGCCATAAATGCTGTCGTCCGTATTGTACATACTCAGCGCTACGCCATCGCCCTCGAAGTTGAATACTTCCCAGGTCTTTGCTTCACCGCTTTCGGGTGTGAAGGTCATGGTGAGTTTGCCTTTGCCTTTTACTACTGTATCTGTTGCACGATACTGATCGCCAAAGGCATGGCGGCCAATGTTGATTGGCTTTGTCCAGCCGGGCACCAAGCGTGGTATGTTTTTGCAGATGATAGGCTCGCGGAAAACAGTGCCGCCAATGATGTTGCGTATGGTGCCATTGGGCGACTTCCACATTTTTTTCAACTTGAATTCTTCCACCCGAGCCTCGTCAGGGGTGATGGTGGCGCACTTAACTGCTACGTTGTATTGCAAGGTGGCTTTGGCGCTTTCCACAGTCACTTCATCATTTGTGGCATCGCGGTTTTCCATGCCCAGGTCGTAATACTTTATGTCTATGTCTAAATAGGGATGAATCAATTTTTCTTTGATGAATGTCCAGATTATGCGGGTCATCTCATCACCATCCATTTCTACTATCGGGTTGGCTACTTTTATTTTATTCATAGTTGTGTTTTGGTTGAAAAAACAGGTGGGCAAATCAAACCTAAAGGCCAGCCAACACAAAACGCTGTGGATAAAAAAGGACGCGCCTGCCGATGCCCCCAAATACTTTCGCGCTTCTTTTCAAGAAGAGTTTAAGTACAGAGTGATGGCAGAACAATCCAACTATACAGAAGACAACATACGCTCATTAGACTGGCAGGAACACATACGCCTGCGGCCCGGCATGTACATAGGCAAGATGGGCGATGGCAGTGCTGCTGACGATGGCATATATGTGTTGCTGAAAGAAATATTGGACAACAGCATTGATGAATTTGTGATGGGCTTTGGCAAAACCATTGACATCATCATAAAAGACAATACAGTAACAGTGCGCGACTACGGGCGTGGCATTCCGCTGGGCAAGGTGATAGACTGTGTGTCTAAAATAAACACAGGTGGTAAGTACGACTCGCGCGCCTTTAAGAAGAGCGTAGGTTTGAATGGTGTGGGTACAAAGGCGGTGAATGCCTTGAGCGGCTATTTCAAAGTGGAAAGTGTGCGCGAAGGCGAAAACAAAGTGGCCGAGTTTCAGAAGGGTATCATCACCAAAGACCACAAGATTGGCAAGACGGATGCGAAGAATGGAACCACAACCATCTTCATTCC
>JBJXFP010000099.1:0-4472 GCA_046155615.1 Flavobacteriales bacterium
GGCAAGCCCGATGGTGAGTACAAACTATTCTATGCAAGTGGCCAACTCGAGGAACATGGCATTTGGAAAAATGGCAAAAACACCGGTGAATTCAAGCGCTATTACCCCAATGGAAACATGCAGCAAAACTTCGCATTCTCTGACAACGGAAAAAGAAATGGCACTCAGAAATATTACCATGAAAATGGCAAAGTGGCATTGGAAGTAAGCATAACCAACGGTGCAGAAAGTGGAGTAAGCAAACGCTACAATGCCGATGGCACATTGGCTGAAGAGAAGTCGTTTGAGAATGGAGTATTGAAACCCGGCACCATAAAAAAACACAAAGAGGTGAAACAAACTGCACCTCCAGTCAAAGACCCTTATGACAAGAAGATTGGAAAAGAAAGCACCGTAACCGAAGACAAAACCAACAAGGCACAAGCCTTCAAGCCAAATGGATTCAATACACTGTATGACAAGAATGGAAATGTAACACAGAGTGGCGAATTTCAGGAAGGCCGCCTGATAGATGGCAAGTGGTACAGATACAATGCTGATGGCCTGCTCATACGCATAGAGATATACAAAGGCGGCAAGTACATTGGTACAGGCGTCCTCAGCGATGAAGACAATTAGACAATAAAACACTTCGATTCAGATACACAAAAACTGAAAAACTAAAAGGGAAGAACCATCGCCTGTGAGGGCGGTGGTTTTTGCTTTTGGGGGAGGGGTGAAAATCTAAATGTTTTTTCAGAAAAAAAACTCAACGACATGCACACAGAAAAACCACAACGTTTATTTGCCCCATCCAATGAATCAGAAAATTTTCATTTACAACAGCCTCTCGCGGCAGAAGGAAGAATTTGTACCACAACTAAGCGGCCATGTGGGCATGTATGTATGCGGCCCTACGGTATATAGTGATGTGCATCTTGGCAATGTGCGCTCTTTCACCACCTTCGACATGGTGTATCGCTACCTCACACTGGCAGGCTACCGTGTGCGCTATGTGCGCAACATTACAGATGTGGGCCACCTGGTGGACGATGCCGATGCCGGTGAAGACAAAATAGGCAAGCGCGCCAAACTCGAAAATCTGGAACCCATGGAAGTGGTGCAGAAATACACCAACGGATTTCATGATGTGATGCGCCTGTTCAACAACCTGAACCCAAGCATAGAACCCACAGCAACGGGCCACCTCATAGAGCAGATAGAAATGATACAGGAAATAATAGACAACGGCTATGCATACGAAAGCAATGGCTCAGTCTATTTCGATGTGCGCAAATTCAATGAAAAACATGCGTATGGAAAACTATCGGGCCGCGTGATAGATGAACTTTACTCCGCTACACGCGACCTGGATGGGCAGGACGAAAAGCGCGATGCCCTCGACTTTGCATTGTGGAAAAAAGCAGAAGCCTACCACATCATGCAATGGAACAGCCCGTGGGGTAAAGGCTTTCCGGGCTGGCACATAGAGTGCAGCGCCATGAGTACAAAATATCTTGGCCGCACCTTCGACATACATGGCGGTGGAATGGACCTCAAATTTCCGCACCACGAGTGTGAGATAGCTCAGAATGTGGGCGCCACCGGCCACGAGCCCGTGCGCTATTGGATGCATGGCAACATGCTTACAGTGAATGGCCGCAAAATGGCCAAGAGCGAAGGCAACGGTTTCACACCCGAAGAACTGCTCACAGGCAATCACAAATTGTTAGACAAAGGCTACAGCCCTATGACAGTGCGCTTCTTCTTCACGATGTGCCACTACGCCAGCACCCTCGACTTCAGCAACGAAGCATTGCAGGCAGCCGAAAAAGGATACCGAAGAATGATGGCTGCCTTTAAACTTATTCCTCAATTGAAACCATCCGACTCCAGCGATTATGATGTGAACAAATTGCGGCAGGACTGTTTTGACGCTATGAATGATGACTTCAACACACCCATCGTCATCAGCCATTTGTTCGATGCGGTACGTGTCATCAATAGTGTAAAAGATGGACTGATGAAATTGACACAAGAAGATATTGCTATGCTGGCTACAACCTTTGATGATTTTCTTTTCAAATCACTTGGATTGATGCATGAAGAAACCGCTGCTGACAACACACTAACCGATTCGGTGATGCAAGTGGTGATAGACCTGCGCAACCAGGCCAAGGCCAACAAAGACTTCGCAACCTCTGATAAAATCCGTGACTCGCTGTCTGCCATCAACGTTCAGATAAAAGACACCAAAGAAGGAACACAATGGAATGTGGAAGAATAAAAAATAGATGTCACTAATAATTAAGTTGGAAAAAATCCTTTTGAATCCATCCAATCCCTGTCATCCGTGTTCTATTTTCCAAAACCCCGAACAACCTGAAGTCGGATAGACTTCCTAAAGTAATCTGGACTCCACACCTGAAACCTTCCACAATGTCTCCAAAAACAAAACAAATAATAGCCATCGGCCTTGCTGCGTTGTTCGTATTCGGAACTGTTTACGTAGGTTGCGATAGCAAGCCACCCAAACCTGATCCTAAGCCACCCGTCAAACCGGTAAGAGCTGAAATCATTGCGCCCGACTTCAATGCCGACAGTGCCTATGCCTTTGTAAAAAAACAAGTGGACTTCGGGCCGCGTGTGCCCAACCTAGCAAGCCACACCAATTGTGGTGATTGGCTGGAGCAAACTATGCAGCAATATGGAGCAGAAGTGACTGCCCAACGCGCCACAGTGATGAACCGCGAAGGCAAGAACATCGAAGTGCGCAACATCATCTGTCAGTTTCAGAAAGAAAAAGCGGAAAGAGTAATGCTGTGTGCCCACTGGGACACAAGGCCTATAGCCGAGAAGGATAAAAATACCAACATGCAGAACAAACCGATAGACGGAGCCAATGATGGTGCAAGTGGTGTAGGTGTGCTGCTGGAGATAGCAAGACAGTTGCAACTTTCTCCCTCGAACATTGGTGTGGACATCATCCTCTTCGATGCCGAGGACAATGGCATGTCAGAACGGGATGTGGAAGCTGGCGTAGATGAAATCCTCAATCCAGACTTTGAAACTACTTGGTGCCTTGGCTCACAGTATTGGAGCTTCAACAAACATGAACGCAACTACAATCCACGATTCGGCATCTGCTTAGACATGGTAGGCGCGGCTGATGCCACATTCTATATGGAGGGCACATCCATGAACAAAGCACCCGATGTGATGAACCTCGTTTGGAACACAGCAGCTAAGCTGGGCTACGACACCTATTTCAAAAAAGAAGAAGTGGCCGGAGTAACAGACGACCACAGCTACGTGAACAGAGGCGGAGTGCGATGCATTGATATTATAGACGTGCGTCCCATGGCCATGGGCCTCGGCCACTACCTCTTTGGTCCATACCACCACACCCATCAGGACAATATGAAAATAATAGACACTTACACGCTGAAAGCAGTGGGCCAAACTGTGATGCAGGTGATCTATAATCAGTAACCGGATCAGAAATCCTCTACGTCAAAAAAAAGCTGTTGCGCCAATGCGTAACAGCTTTCTAAATTGGATTTTGAAAAGCACCTGTTATCAGGGCGTTGGCGGTGTCGGAGGTGTCGGTGTACTGCCACCGCCCGAATCCACTATCACTCTCGACCCTACATATCCTAAGTAAAACGAATTATCCGTTGTGATGAATCTGCCCATCAGTTTATCCAATTTCAGCAAAGTAGTATCTGTTGTTTCAAACAACGGTACAAGCTCTTCCGTTGCTACACTACGTTCAACTATCCTTTCCCTTGGTGTAGTAGATGCTGAAATAAATTCACTCAGCAAAGTTTGTGCAGCCGTCACATCACCCGCTATCACACCATAAGGCACAGCCGCTCCACCCAGCGCAATCAAATCAGCAATCACCTGAAGCCCCATCGTCTCTACCTCCCCATCTTTCAATTTTGTAGTCCACATACTCCGTGGAGTCTTGAATTTGCTTGCAAGGTCATTGTCATTCAAATCCAGTGCATAACCCTGTGCACAATCCAGCAACGGCATTAGCGCAATCGCAAAAGCAAGCCTTGCATCCGCTTTGTCTGTCGTAGCTCCCTTGCTGGTCGTCCCTCCTTGTATCCCCGCCTTTAGCAGTATCGTATCACGACCATTCTTCACCTTCAGCAAAGCCTGCTCTATCGGAGTCATTCCGGTGTACTTTATTATGTTAGATAACATAAAGCTGAGCACCACATCGTACATGTTCAGCTTACTTTCTTGTTTGTCATTCATGGCAGTAAATTATTTATTGATTTGAGCATGAAAAACTGAGACCGAAATCAAATATTGCGTCACAGGTGACATTTTTTTCTCTTCCTGTAAGAAATCACTACGTTTGACTCACCAAAAACAAAAACCGCCTATTAGATAAGCCAATAAGAATTTACATACTCGCGTTGCTGATCGTATTCAACATCTGAAATCACCAGTTTCATCAAACAGCAATCAAAAACGCA
>JBJXFP010000110.1:0-30844 GCA_046155615.1 Flavobacteriales bacterium
GTGTCAGGTGAAAGTTGCACCATACCGAATGGTGCAGTAGCACCCGGATAAGTGTGGCCATGTCCACCTGTGCCAATGAATGGATTTACGTAGTTGTATGGCTTTATTACTTCGAATCCGGTGGAAGCGCTGATGTCATTGTAGTTCCATCCGGTGGCACTTGACTTTTGTTTTTTGCAAGAAAAAGAGATTGCAATGCCTGCGATGACTAATGCAAAAAGTCTAAGTGAATTCATGCCTCAAATATGAAGCATCCCGTCAGTCCAACACCACTGCTGTACCACAGGCAGTTACCATGAGCATACTGCCCCCCTTTCCTATGGTTTCATAGTCTATGTCCACTCCAATGATTCCGTTGGCACCAAGGTGCACAGCTTCATCAGTCATTTCTTTCATAGCATCTTGGCGCGCTTCGCGCAACGCACCTTCATAGGCTTCACTTCGGCCACCAACAATGTCTCGGATGCCTGCAAGAAAATCTTTGAAAATGTTGGCGCCTAAAATGACTTCGCCTGTTACAATGCCTTTGTATTCTTTTACTCGCTTGCCTTCTATTGCAGTGGTTGTAGTTATTATCATCATCATGAAAATTTCGTTTGTTCAGCCGTGAAAGTACAAAAACAAAACAGGCTGCCCTGAGGGACAGCCCGTTTCGCGTAAGCGTGTAATAAGGTTAAGCAAGTTTTCTTATTCCACTATCAATTTTGTTGTAGAAGTATTGCCATTCAAGTTGAACTCTACCTGATAAACTCCGGTTGCCACATCATTCAAATCCATTTGGAATTGATTGGCCCCGGTAGCAAGATTCTGATTAGTTGATTGTACCACTCTGCCGGTTTGATCCAACAAGCGCACACCAAGTTTTCCATTCTGCAAACTTTGGCAGTTTACTGTTACTAGGTTGTTCGCAGGGTTTGGATAAATGTTCAACGAGGTAATGCCGTCAATTTCTTGCAAGTCGGTGTATGTTATCACTACCTCATCGCGGACACTTGGGCATTCCCATGACGCAGCTTCTACTATCCATTCGTAGAAGTAGTAGTAGTAGTTGTCCTGATCATCCACATTGTTCACGTTGGTTCCGGTTATTGTAGCCAACCCATCCAGATCATAAGGGAATTCATATGGTTCGTCTGACTCAAGATTTTTATCTCTCCAAAATGTATGGTCTTCAGTGTTGCACTTCAGTCCATAGCCATTTCCGGCAGGTACAAACAGGTTGATTGTTACCACATTTTCGCCAGCAGGAACTGTTACAGTTGTTTCGCTAATCACAGTGTTGCCTTGCACCACTTGTATTTCTCTGTCACCACTTTCATCAGCAAATATTTTTACGCTCACTATGGTAAGGTCTTCGGCAGCATCGAAGCGGAGGTAGTACTGAATAGCAGTGTGGTAAACTCCTTCTGCTTCCATGTCCTGTTCAGTTTTGCCACCTGTTCCATCTCCTCCACCGTGGGTCATTACATCCTCTACCCAATAGGAAGTGGTTGCATTAAGCACCGGAGTTTCGAACGAGTTGCCTGTGCCAACAGCTACTGTCGCATCAGCTGCATCGTACCAGCGCACATCGCTGCCGGTAGCAGTCAGTGTCACTGTTCCTGGTGCATTCAAAGTTTGATCTACAGCCACTGGTGTAGAAGGTGCGTCAAATACTATCACTTCAACCACATCAGAAGTTGAAGTGCTTCCCTCACATTCATTGGTTATTTCCACGGTGTATGTTCCTGCTTCGGTTACAGTGATTGCCTGCGAAGTTTCATCATTGCTCCACATATAGCTATTGCCTGCGCTGGCTATCAGTTGCACGCTGTTGCCTTCACAAAATTCAAGGTCGCCACTCACCTGCACAGTTGCAGGCTCATTCTGTATTACAGTTACTACTATTTCATTTGATGTTCCACCACAGCCTTCTGCATTCCATACTATCAGCTTATAGGCGCCTGCCTGATCTACTTCTATAGTAGAGGTAGTTTCACCAGTACTCCATTGGTAATTGGTTCCTGCATTTACTATGGTCAACTCTACCGTTTCACCGGGACAGATGTTGGTATTGCCATTGGCTGCAATGGTGGCAGTTGGCGAAGCACAATCTTCCTCCACCAGCTCAGTCCAATCATTCACAACCGGATTGTCTATGTATTGGATGATGCCGCTTGGCCAGTAAACCAGCGCAAAGTCAACTTCATCATAAGTACCTAATCCGAAATGACACATAGAAGTGTTGGTAATGCCATAGCTCTCACCACAGTGTATTTCGCGGACTTTTACACCGAAAGCACCATGTATTTCTACTGTTGCAGCGGCCGCATCCATATTGCTTATTACTCCCTCCAGGTCAAAGGTGATGAAGTTGTTAGCACCTCCTGCATTGATGAATAATCTGTCATCATTGTCCGCATCATAGTTCACATATCCATCGCCATAGCTGGCATAGAGGTCAAGCCAGCCATCGTGGTTAAGGTCGCCAATGCTGAAGCTGTGCATAACGTCAGTTGCAGGGAACATATCTTCAATGAGTTCGAAAGTCATATCACCATTGTTGTGAAAATAGCGATGGTCGCCACCGGAGTGTACCAAATCCACCCAACCATCATTGTCGAAATCAGCCCACTTGGCTTGAAGGAAAAAGCCTGAATATTCAAGGCCGGAACCCTCGGTAACGTTATTAAAGTATCCGGTTCCATCATTCTCATATATTTCAAGAGTGCCACTATGTGTGGTAAGGAAGCAGTCATAATCTCCGTCATTGTCCAAGTCCGCAAAATCGCTTGTCCATGTTTGCTGTAGGTTTACTAAGCCACGCTCAGCAGCTTGCTCCGTGTAGTTGTTGTTACCATCATTCACTAGCAAGCGGTTGGTTCTGCGGCCATCATAAGGATCACTCACAAACTGGCGGCACTTGGCTATGAACAAGTCAGTATCGCCATCGCGATCGAAATCTGTGAATGTGCTGCCGTAGTTACCACTGTCATCAGTACTGCTGAAGTCCATGTCAATCCATGTAGGTTGGTTGACCAATGCTCCAGCACCATCATTGCCAAGTATGAGTCCTTCACCATCATCATGGCAGAGGTATGCATCATTCCAACCATCATTGTCCACATCGCCAATGCATGAGCCTTGATGAAAAATCTGATAAGCACCACTCACCAGGTCAATCTGATCGAAATCAGTCGGGCTGTTGATATTGATGATGTGTATGCCATCATAAGAACCTCCGCAGATTACATCCTTGTGTCCGTCATTGTCAATGTCGCCCACACTCATGCCCCACTGGGCCTCTGAGCTTACTGATCCAAAGTCTTCTATCACAAATGAGCCATCCATTTGCTGGTAAGCTATTTTGAGATCGGTGCTTTGGTCAAGGATTACGATGTCATCCAGTCCATCGTTGTCCATGTCACACACACCAACACATCCGCCACTGTTGTGGTCTTGAGGCAGCAAGCTGGTGCTGTTGTTAAATGATTGTGCTGTTGTCAGCGTGCTGATGCACATCAGTGCTACAGCCATCGAGTACAGTTTTTTCATGTTGATTTTGTTGAAGTTGGTTGTTGTTTGTTGGTTGTTACTTCCTTTTAAAACAGGTTTGCTATAAAATAAAAACGGGTGAATTTAGTAGTACCTACCTGCCCAAGTACAGGATTGACCTGAACAGTTTCTGATACAATCTTGGGAGGCCAAAATCTTAGGATGGCATCAAAAAAAAATCCCCGGAACAGTGGCCGGGGATTTTCTGCTTCTGTTAAGCGAATCAATATCTGATCTTCTTTTACTTCTCAACCACCAGTCGCTGCACAATGCGCTGATCGTTCATTACTACTTCTACAAAATAAATACCTGCTGACAATGGCGTGGAGAAGTGAACCGAGGTGTTGAGGTATTCTTTCACCATGAGCGTTTCGCTATGCAGCTTCCTGCCCATGGCATCCATAATGGCAATGTGTGCCATGCCGTCTTCGCTTGTTTCAATATTCAACATGACATTGCTACCATCTGTTGGGTTCGGGTAAATTAGAGCCTGAAGGCCTTTAGCATTCCTTTCGCTATAGTCCGTTACCTCATAGCTTTCCTCAGGCATTATGGTAGGTGAAATCATGATGCACTGTGGTGTACCATATATACCGGGACCGAATGAGAATATAGGTTGGACACGCACGTTGTACTTAGCGCCATTGATGAGCGACTGTGGAGATACAAACCACAAGCCGAGTGTAGAAGATGAACCTGTTGTGAGTACAGTAAATGGCAATCCGAGCGGCAGTCCAAAGTCATTTACCTGCGTGAATTCGAAACGGTGCTGAATAGCTCCGCACACAAAAGGCTTGGCTTGGAGCACAGTTGACTTTGGCAATATGGCTGGACAACGCTGTCCCACTTTCACCTGTTCGTCAGGGTGTGGACCTATGTTTATAGCGCATACCTCATTACCCACTATAACAATGGTCTCCGGGTTGCCGGCACCATCAGCCAGGTAATAAATTGCATCTATAGTGCTGAGATAGTTGGCGCTGTATTGCAAGCCGAGTGAAGAATTCGACAATGAAACCTGTGAAGTAGAACTTGCACTGGTGGTAGCACCACCACCGGAAGGGGTGAAGTTGAACTGGTAGATGTTTGCTCCCGTCCAGTCAGCTTTAAAATTGGAGCAAAGCACATAGTTGCCTGGGCCATCATCACAGCGGCTATCCATGAGGGCCTGCAGGCAGATGTTAAATGCGCCATTGCCCAATGCACTGTTATAGTTGCGCACTGCCACGAAGTATTGAGCGCCTTCAGTGAGGCCTGAGTAGTTCAGGATTTCAGAACCACCGAAGCCAGTCATGTCCTCGGCATTTATCTCAGCTCCAAGGTTGTTATGCAATTCAATAACTGAATTGAATTCAGATGTATTAACGGTGATGCGCACACCGGGCGAGATAGCAGTGAACTTATACCAGCGGTCTTCACCGGTTATCACGTTTGCAGGATTGCCTTCGGGCGAAGCTGTGGCACCCACACATGTGCCGTTGAGAATGTTGCAACTCGGGTAAACATTTCCATTGGCAGAAATGGGCTGTGCACCGGCCATGCTGTCGTTTCCTCCGCCACCACCTCCGCAGCCTTCGTCAGCTGTTCCGTTGCAGTTATCATCAATGCCATTGCCACATTGCTCAGTCATACCTGGATTTACTGCGGCATTGCTGTCATTGCAGTCACCACCAAAACCGGGGTTCACATTGGTCCATCCGGCACTGGGCGCTGAACAGGCTACCTGCGATGCTGCGTAGTAGGCATCACCATCCGCATTCAGGTACCAGGTCTGAGCTACACCCTCATCTGTGCTGCCATCGCAATCATCATCCAGGCCATTGCATATTTCTACAGCACCCGGATTGATAGCTGCGTTGTTGTCATTGCAATCGCCTTCGCATGTGGTATAAGTATCTCCATCCACATCGAAGCCTTCATCTACGCTACTGTCACAATCATCATCAATGTTGTTGCAGACTTCTGTTGCACCGGGGTGTATTGAAGCATTGTTGTCATTGCAATCGCCCTCACAAGTTGTGTAAGTATCACCATCCACATCGAAACCTTCATCTGTGCTACCGTCACAATCATCGTCAATATTGTTGCATACTTCAGTAGCGCCAGGATGTATTGAAGCATTGTTGTCATTGCAATCGCCTTCGCAGGTGGTGTAGGTATCACCATCCACATCGAAGCCTTCATCTGTACTGCCGTCACAATCATCATCTATATTGTTACATATCTCTGTTGCGTTTGGATTAATGGCTGCATTGCCGTCATTGCAATCGAGGTTATTCAGCGATGAATTTGCCGGAGGTGAGCAGAAATTGCCGATAAGGGTAGAACCATATCCATCACCATCTGCATCTGTGTAATAGTTTTGGAATGATACAGACTCATCTATGAAAGTATCGCAGTCATCGTCAACACCGTTGCATGCTTCCGGTGCTCCTGGGAAAATGTTGGCGTTGTTGTCATTGCAATCGCCCTCACATGTGGTGAAGCCATCGTTGTCCAAATCGAAGCCTTCATCTGTGCTGCCATCACAATCATCATCTATGTTGTTGCATACTTCTGTTGCACCGGGATGTATTGAAGCATTGTTGTCATTGCAATCACCTTCGCAGGTTGTGTAGGTATCACCATCAACATCGAAGCCTTCATCTATGCTGCTGTCGCAATCATCGTCAATGTTGTTGCAAACCTCTATAGCACCGGGATGGATAGATGCATTGTTGTCATTGCAATCGCCCTCGCATGTGGTGTAGGTATCACCATCCACATCGAAGCCTTCATCTGTGCTGCCGTCACAATCATCATCTATGTTGTTGCAAACCTCTGTTGCGCCTGGGTGAACTGATGCATTGTTGTCATTGCAGTCGCCTTCGCATGTGGTGTAAGTATCACCATCCACATCGAAGCCTTCATCTGTACTGCCGTCACAATCTTCATCTATGTTGTTGCAGGCTTCAGTAGCGCCCGGATGTATTGAAGCATTGTTGTCATTGCAGTCACCTTCACAAGTGGTGTAGGTATCACCATCCACATCGAAGCCTTCATCTGTGCTGCCGTCACAATCATCATCTATGTTGTTGCAAACCTCTGTTGCGCCTGGGTGAACTGAAGCATTGTTGTCATTGCAGTCACCTTCGCAGGTGGTGTAAGTATCACCATCCACATCGAAGCCCTCATCTGTGCTGCCGTCACAATCATCATCTACATTGTTGCAGACCTCTGTTGCACCAGGGTGGATGGAAGCATTGTTGTCATTGCAATCGCCTTCACAAGTGGTATAGGTATCACCATCCACATCGAAGCCTTCATCTATCAAAGTATCGCAATCATCGTCTATGTTGTTGCAAACCTCTGTTGCGCTCGGGTTAACCGATGCATTGTTGTCATTGCAATCTGTGTTGTCAGAAACATAACCAGCAGGTTGTGAACAGTCTTGAATAGTTACCAGCGGATTGCCATAAGTATCGCCATCCAAATCACGATAGTATGTATTGGTAGGAATGCCTTCGTCAATCTGTCCGTCACAGTCATCATCCAAGTCGTTGCAGGTTTCAACAGGAGCGGTTATCTGCAACTGGAAGCTGCCACTGAGGCTGCTATACCCACCGGCCTGTATATAATAAGTGTTGCCTACTGTAAGCACTCCACAGGCGAAGGTGATGGTGGACTGCAGGTCACCACTCACATCATCGTTGCAGGCCAACTGGCTTCCGCCACATGCAGAATAAACAGCAAGACGGGTATCAAGGGTAACACCTGCAAGGTTGGTGGTGATGGTGACAGGACCACCACTATATACAAACTTGTACCACAAGTCTTTCATGGTCTGTCCTGTCTGGTTGCCGCAAGTAGGATTGGGTCCATTCAGGCAGCAGGTTGTATTGTCCACTGCAATAGCTGCTGCGTTCACCACCACGGTAATCGCATTGGCGCACAAATCATTGGCGGGGCCAAATGTGCAGGAGCCATCATCTTGCGTAGCGGCAGCGTTGTAGTTGCAGGCTGTCACGTTAGTACATCCGAGAACCACCCCAATTGGGAAGCAGAAGTTGTGCGATGCCTGGAAGTCGAAATCCCCACCGGGGGCTGTCATAGCCACCAGCACAGTGCTGGTAGCATCGTCAGTTATAGTGTAGTTGCCATTGAAAGGGCAACCGAACGGCAGACCATTGAGACCATCGCCATAGCTGTCGAAAATGGTGAAGGTGAAGCAATCATCGGGCAGGCAAAGAGGAATGGTATTGGTGGTATTGCCAGGGTAACCACTACCGCTGTGTATCACAGTGGCGGTGCCATCTGTTATTTGCCAAGATGTTTCGGTGGGGTAGCAGTCGGTGATGAGAGTGAGTGTGGCGTTGTTCGTACCGTTGATGGTGACATAACTGCTTGTACCGGTGTTGTTGGTCATGTTGTCATCAGCGCCACCATTCACAGTAGTAATGTTGAAGTTTATGACAAACGAGCCTGCACCATAATTCAAGTTAGGAAGCGTGATAGTGGTGGTGGCAAGCGAAGCCAGCGAACCAGTCCACGGCAAATTCTGCACTGCCTGACCTACCACCTGATACTGAATATTCATAGCAGTGATTGTGGAGGTGCCCGCATTCAACACATCTATCTGCGGAGTGATTACCATATTGCATGAGCTGCCAGTGGGTGAGTTGACTTGAGTAAGTACAGCGTCCAGATTGGGCAATGCATAGAGCGGTGCTCTCCACAAACCGCGGCCATAGGTGGCTGCAGTGATGGTGCTCGTGGCATAGTGTATTTCCAACTCACTTATTTGTACCATGGGCAACAAGTTCATGTAAGGAACCCATGCGCCCAAATCGTTGTCGCGGTAAAAAACTCCTGCTTCCATGCCTACATAGATGCCTCCGTTGGAGCCGTGTTGGTACACGATTGCATTGGCAGGCACGTTGGGCAATGTGCCCGATATGTTGGTGAAGTTGGCACCGCCATCGGTACTGTAATACACTTTTGCGCCAGGTGTATAGTTGGACACTGTAACCCAAACTTTGGTAGGATCAGTATTGTGTACTGCTATGTCTGTGATGGAATTGCCGGGAAGGCCGGTGCCCACAGCAGAGAATGTGGCTGCGTTGTCGGTACTTTTGAAGAGGGAGCCTCCTTTGCTTGCAAATAAGATGTTGTTGTCAGATGGAGCAATGGTCATGTCGTTGCAATTGCCACTGCCGAATGCTGCACTGGCAGTAAACACTGTACCCCCATCGGTTGACTTATAGACTCTGCTTTTACCTACAAATATGTGGTTAGCATTGGTGCCCAGTATGAAGGGTGTTACCCATGCACCATTCTCATCTTCGTTGGCACCACCACTGCCTACTATGGTGCCGAACGATGCCCCACCGTTGGTTGATTTGTATATCTGCCCGTAGTAAATAGTACCATACATGATGTTGCTGTTCGTATGGTCTATAATGCACTCCATACCGTCACCGCCAATCACCTCGGCCCATGCTGCGCCATTCTTGCGGTTGGTGCCATTGTCCTGCCAGCCTGTGAGTACTATGTTGGAGTTTAGTGCAGCCACGCCTAATTTGTATTGCTGCGATATGGGCAGGTTGCTGCTGTTGTCAGTCCAGTTGGTGCCACCATTGGTGGTGGTAAATACGCCACCGTCATTGCCTATGGTAAGCCTTGTACCTACAAAGCCCATGAAGTGGTTATCTGCATGAACATAAGGCGCACCGCCCCCACCATACCAGTGACCATTTAGGGTGTAATTGGTGCCACCATTGGTGCTTTTCCATACGTTCACTCCGCCAGTCCAGATTGTTTCGGCATTGGTAGGATCCACGGTGATGCAGAGGTCGTACCAGCCCTGGCCGCCACTGTCGGAGCCATCAGTGGCCCAGCCCAGCAGGTTGGGTGTGGTGGCGCGTGTGGTGAAGTTCAGCCCGCTGTCGGTGGCGCGATATACTCCGAGAAAGCCCGAACTGTTGTTAGATGCGAGGATATATACATAAGCCGTGTTGGCATCAGTAAGGCCGATGGCCATACGCTGTGTGTTGGCAGCAGTAGGCAGACCGGCAGTGATGTTAGTCCAGTTGTCGCCAGTGTCAGTGCTGCGGTAGAATTGGTCAGTCACTGCATACACTATGGTGGGGTCACCGGGTTTGAACATCACTTCATTGAAGTCGCCTGCAATTTCTTGTGTCCAGTTGGCACCTGCATCTGTTGTGCGCCATATGCCGTTGCTGGTGGCGCATATCAGTTGCTGGGTGTTGTTTGGGTTGATGATGATGCGGCTGCACACTCTTGATTGTGTCACATTCCAGTTGAGGCCAGTGGTATTCCATGTAGCTCCGGCATCGGTGCTTTTGAGCACACCCAATGAATAGGTGTCACCAGCATCGCCATCGCCAGTGGCTAAGTACATGATGTTGGTGTTGCCCGGATCAATGGCTACATCGCTGCAGCCTATGCTGCTGAGGAAGTCGGTGCCTACCATGGTCCATGAGGTACCGCTGTTGGTAGTTTTCCAAAGGCCACCACCGGGTGCGCAGGCGAACCATGTGGTGGTGCTGCCGGGCAGAGGGCGCACACAATTGACACGGCCTGCACCGCCACCGCTGGGTACCGAGGTGTTGCCTATATAGGTCCAGTCGCCCGGCATGTTTTCGTTCATGCCGAACATTTCGGGCTGGTCTTGCTGTGCATTCCACACCGCCATAGGGTCTGGCCATTCGCCTGTGGTAGGGTTGACACGTGGCGCCATGAAGTGTTCCCAGCGCTTGAAGGCTTTGAAACCTTTGCCTTTTTCCATGGGCCGATCAGCCCAGTACTGGTTGAATTTGTCTTGTATTTCGAAAAACGAAATGCTGGGGTCTTGAATCATCTCCTGCCAGCTAAGCTCTGTGCCGGGTGTAGCTGGATTGGTTGGTTGGGCAGATGCTGATACTAGGGAAAGAAGCGCAGCCATTACTACGCATAGCCTTGAGAGGAATCGTAAAGTCATGTAATTGATTTTGATTGGGGTACGGTTGCAAATAAACGAAGCCTCTATACTATTTGGATTTGAAAAAAGCTAACAAATTTTGATTGCTAAATTGTTACCACCATGGGGCCAGACCCGGAGTAGCTACCTTGGGTGTGAGGGTTGCGTATCAGCAGTCCGGCTTTTCGAAGAAAATGTTTTTTGGCAGAACACAGGCGTCCGTGTTGCATACGAAAGACTTTCTTGGCAGCATACGGACGGCCGTATGCTGCCAAAAATGTTTTCCCGGTGGCATTCGTGCTTCGGTATGCTGCCAAAAAAGTATTCTTGGTGTCATACGGACGACCGTATGAAATAAAAAAGACTTTCGTGGCAGCATACGGACGTCCGTATGCTGCCAAAAATGTTTTCCCGGGGGCATACGGAAGGACGTATGACATCGGAGTGGATTTTTTGGGGAGGCTTCGCCACCCCTGACCCCTAAAGGGGGAGTCCGTAATGTGCGAACATGCTGAACCCAAGAGATAATCACCTGCAAACTCCCCCTTTAGGGGAGAAAAGCGCAGCTTTGATTTGGGGTCTGCCAAGGCCCAATCAACAAGTCAACAAATCACCCAATCAACAAGTCAACAAATCAATTTACTTGCACCCCCAATGTCAGAACTCACAAAAGCCCAGATAGACTTCAACCGCCACGAGGACAAGATGATGCAACTCGTGGGAGGCCTGCACCGCAAGCTCGACAAAGCTTACGAAGGTGGTGGCAAAGCCCGCATAGCCAAAGAGCACGAAAAAGGCAAGATGACAGCCCGCGAGCGCGTGGACTATCTGTTGGATAAAGATGCTGACCGCATAGAGATAGGCGCACTTGCCGCAGACGGTATGTACACCGAGCATGGCGGCTGCCCCTCTGCAGGCGTAGTTGTGGTGATGGGATATGTAAAGAAAAAACTCTGCATAGTAGTAGCCAACGATGCCACCGTGAAGGCCGGGGCATGGTTCCCCATGACGGGCAAGAAGAACCTGCGCGCACAGGAGATAGCCATGGAAAATCGCATACCTATTATTTACTTAGTAGATAGCGCAGGCGTGTACCTGCCCATGCAAGATGAGATTTTTCCTGACAAAGAACATTTTGGAAGAATCTTCCGCAACAACGCCATCATGAGCAGCCGTGGCATACCGCAGATAGCCGCCATCATGGGCAGCTGTGTGGCAGGCGGTGCCTACCTACCCATCATGAGTGATGAGGCTTTGATAGTGGACAAGACAGGCACCATCTTTCTTGCAGGTTCTTATTTAGTAAAGGCCGCCATTGGCGAAGACATAGACAACGAAACACTTGGCGGTGCCACCACCCACTGCGAGATAAGCGGAGTAACAGATTACAAAGCCAAAGACGACCGCGATGCATTGGACAGAATAAAGAGCGTAGTGGACAAAACAGGCCGCACCACACCCAGTGCAGGTTTTGACAGAGCAAAAAGCGAGCAACCCAACTACCCCGCGAAAGACCTCTATGGCCTGCTGCCTGATGACAGAGCCAAGCCTTACGACACGTATGAAATCATCAAGCGCCTGGTGGACAAAAGTGAATTTGAAGAATACAAGGGCGATTATGGTAGGAGCATCATCTGCTGCTACGCCCGCATAGATGGCTGGGCCGTGGGCATTGTTGCCAACCAGCGCCTCACGGTGAAGAGCAAGAAAGACGGAATGCAATTAGGCGGTGTTATCTATAACGATAGTGCTGACAAGAGTGCGCGCTTCATCATGAATTGCAATCAGAAAAACATACCACTTGTTTTCGTGCAGGACGTTACCGGCTTCATGGTAGGCTCACGCAGCGAGCACGCAGGCATCATAAAGGACGGAGCCAAAATGGTAAATGCACAGAGCAACAGCGTGGTGCCTAAGTTCACCATCATCACCGGCAACAGCTATGGTGCCGGCAATTATGCCATGTGTGGCAAAGCGTATGACCCACGCCTCATAGCAGGCTGGCCCACGGCACAAGTGGCAGTGATGGGCGGGGCGCAGGCCGCCAAAGTGCTGTTGCAGATAGAAGTGGCGAGCATGAAGGCCAAGGGAGAAGAAATAACCAAAGAGCGCGAAGACGAACTCTACAACAAAATAAAAGATCGCTACGACTCACAGATAAGCCCTTACTACGCAGCAGCCCGCCTGTGGCTCGATGCGGTGATAGACCCCGTGGACACACGCAAATGGATAAGCATGGGCATAGAGGCAGCCAACAACGCTCCCGCTGAGAGGCAATACAACGTGGGAGTGATACAGACTTAGAAATTGACAATGGAAAATGGAGAATGGAGAATGGATAATGAGGAAGTGAAGTGTGAAAAAGATTCTGTCAAAGTCTGCCGGGCAAAACGCATAACGCACACCTCGTAGCTCGTAACTCAAAGCTCGCTGCTTCTCTCTTTCTTCTCATATTTGAAAACAAAAATGATGAAGCCGATTCTCATCCTCTTGGCGTCAGCCATTGTGCTAATGGGCAGTTATGCCATGACACTCAGCGGCATCTTCGAAGTGAAAAATGCCACTATCAAATTTGACAGCGCAGCCCCGGAGGAAAACATAAAGGCAACCAGCACCGACCTGAAAGGTGTGCTGAATACCGCAGACAACAAGTTTGCATTCAGTGTAGCGATCAACACATTCCAGGGTTTCAACAGTGCCTTGCAGCGCGAGCACTTTCTGGAGGACTATATGGAAGCCGCGAAGTATCCGAAAGCCACCTTCACAGGCAAGCTGATTGATAAGTTTGATTCGGCAGCAGCTTCGCAAAAAATTCGCGCCAAGGGTCAGGTAGAGATACATGGCCTGAGCAAAGAACGCATCTTAGACATTCAGATAACGCGCGAGGGGCTTGTCTATAAATTCAGTGCTTCGTTCGATGTGCCGCTGGCCGACCATGGCATTCGGGTGCCCCGTGTGGTAAACCAAAAAATAGCCGAAACAATAAAAGTGCAGGTAGATGGCCAGATACAGGCTCAATAATTACCTCCTTGTTTGTGTAGCGCTCACGCTTAGCTGCCTGCGCAGCCATGCGCAGCAGCCCCGCTGGTGGCGGCTGGATGCATCACAGCGCAACACACCTGCCCAGTTGCACTGCCTTGCATCAGACCAGCGCGGCTACCTGTGGCTTGCAGCCCGCGGCAGCCTGCTGCGTTTCGATGGCCAGCGCCAGCTTACCCTTCCTTACCCCGACTCTTTGCAGCTGGCCACACCTACCACCATGCTGCTCAGCGACAATCAGGTGATAATTGGTTTCAGCAACGGTGTGGTGCTCACCACCGGCATGGCTGCACAACAGCAAAAGGCCTGCATCAAAGTATGCAATAGTCCCGTCACCTGTTTGCTCGAGCCACGGCCCGGTACCATCATCATTGCTACTGATGGTGAGGGCATTTTTGTTTCAGAACAAAACAGCCTTGTGCATCACAACAGCCGCACTGCGGGCCTCGCTGACGACTATGTACACGAAATGGTTATGCTGGCCGGCAAGCTGGTACTCGCCACCGACCTTGGCATTTCGCTTTGCACCATCAGTAATGACAACTGCCGTTGCAATACCATTGACACACACAAAGGCCTCAGCGACAATCTTTCACTCTCGCTGGCTGCCGTGGACTCGCTTACCGTGGCTGTGGGTATGCACAACGGTACCATCAGTTTGCTTCACCTTACCACGGGCAACGTTTCGCTACTCGAAAAATTCAATGCCCTTCAGTCAGGCCCCGTGCAGTCGCTGCTTCGCCTTGGCCCCGACTTGCTCACCAGAACTGAAGGCGGTATGGTTTACGTGTTGCCTTCATGCTCCGACACCAACCTGCAACAATTTCAATTGCCTGCAGAGTATGGCAATCCGCTGCACTGGCTGGCTGATGCAGAGAACAACGTAGTGATGGTGACAGGCGGACATGAAGTGGTGCTTGCAGACTTCCACCTGCAATACCTCACCGAGCATGATGAGCAGAGCTTTGCCAATGCTCAATGCCTTCTGGCTGATGAGCAGGGCAACATCTGGTTTGCCAATGACAAAGGAATCTTTCGCCATGCGGTGGAGTTTTCCAAATATCAATACCTGCAAACCATGTACAGCAGTCCCGCTGACGAGGATAAAATCATCAGCATGTGCATGGACAAAAACGGAAAGCTGTGGTTCGGCACATTTGGCAGCGGGGTGGGATGCATTGACATAACCACAGGCAAAGTGAAAAAATTTACCGAGCGCGATGGCCTGCTGAACAACAATGTGCTGAGTATGGTGGCACAAGACACCACCATCTGGATGGCCACACTTGGCGGTGTGTGTAGCATGCGTATGGATGATGGCAAACCAACCTTCAGCCCGCTGGAGCAGAGCAGCGAACTTGGCAACGGGTATATATATAGTGTTTCCATCGACAGGTCAGGACGTCTCTTGCTCGGCACTGACGGGCAGGGTCTTGTTATTTATGAGCATGGAAAAGTCATGCGGTTATTAGAAAAATTTCCTGCATCCGGCAAAGCAGTAGTTGCCATGACAATGGACGACCACGGGTTCACATGGTATTACTCGCCCGATGCAGGAGTGTACTTCACTGATGGGGAAAGCATACAACAGATTGATCTTGAAAATCTGGGTTCCTCCACCGAGGTTTATGCCATGCACGCTGCTACTGGTGAAGAGGTGGCACTGCTCACTTCCAATGGCATTGCTTACGTAAGCTATATGAATGTGACACCCAGATTGGTGCATGAACAGGCTGATATGCAGGCCGACTATCTGAATGTGATAACGCGCGACATGCAAAAGAATATGTGGTTTGCCACGTCCACCAGCATGATTCGTTTCAATGAAAGCATTACAAAGCCAAACCTCCGTCCGGTAACCAACCTGGAACAGGTGTTTGTAAACCTGCAGGTCACTGATACTACAGTCAGGAGTTTCAAGGCAAACCAAAATCATTTCACCTTCCACTTCACGAGCATTTGGTGGAAATCACCACAGGAAGCCGTCTATCAATATCAGTTGGCAGGATTTGAAAACAACTGGAACACCACTACCGAACATATCGCGAACTATCCGCGCCTCCCACCGGGCACATACACCTTTACTGTACGTAGCAGTGCCGATGGTAACTGGGCCAATGCGCATACCATCAGCTACTCATTTACTATCGACACACCATTGATGCAGCGCACCTGGTTCATAGCACTTGCGCTGCTGGTTGTCGTCAGTATTGTATATTTATTACTGAGGCTAAGGCTTCGCAGCATCAGCAGGCGCGAGTTATTGCAGCGCAAATTGTTGCAGGGCCAATTCGAGACTTTGCGCAATCAGGTCAATCCGCACTTCCTGTTCAACGCATTCAACACCTTGGTAAGCATCATAAGTAAGGACAAAGAAAGTGCGATAGACTATGTGGAAAAACTCTCCGACTACTTCCGCATTGTATTAGAGCAACGTCACAAGGACACCATTGCCCTAAGCGAAGAATTAGAATTGGTCAGGGCCTTCATCTTTCTTCAGCAAAAAAGATTCTTTGAAAACCTGATGGTAAACATCGAATTGAATGATGAAGTGCTCCAAAGCCGCATTCCACCCATGACCTTGCAACTGCTTGTAGAAAATGCCATCAAGCACAATGTAATTTCCAAAACAAGGCCATTGCAAATCATCATACGCCAGACAGGTGATAAAATAGAAATATGCAACAACCTGCAACCCAAACTATCACCAGAAACAAGCACGGGCATTGGTCTGTCCAACATACGCTCGCGCTACGAGATACTCTTTGGCCGAAGCATAGAAGTATTGCAAGACGAGAACAAGTTTTGTGTTCTTCTCCCTGTAGTTTTTTGAAAAACTCAAAGGGATGCACAGCAACTGTTGCAGCTAACAAATCCCATTCGCCCGTTACTTTTTCCCATTCAGTATGTTGGTTCGTGTTTCAGCACTTAGCGTAGGCAAACATTTGCATCAGCATCGAATAGCAAACCTTCGAAACAAACCTGCAAGAGAAGGAGTTTATCAGTATGAGAGGTTTTGGTTAAGTAGCAAGAGTGTCTGTAGCCGTTGCAATCGGCCACAGGCACTTTCGCATTTTAGTAGCTCACATTACATTCGCCATTAACTAAAGTAAGCGTTCCTTTCAGATGAAAGTATTACTCATAGAAGACGAGCCACCAGCTATGGAACGCATGAAAATGCTGTTGCTTGCCTTGCAGCCAGAGATACAGATTGCAGGCGAATGTGACAGCGTAGAAACCGCCCTGCACTATCTCCGAACACAGCCCACACCCGATGTCATATTCACAGATGTGCAGTTGGCTGATGGAACTTGTTTCGATTTATTCCAACATGTCAATCCACCATGCCCAGTTGTATTCATCACTGCATTTAACCATTACGCCATCGAGGCTTTTCGAGTCAATGCGATTGACTACTTGCTGAAGCCACTTAAAAAAGAAGAACTGGCCAAAGCACTTACCAAATTAGGTGCAACGCAGGCAACACCCCCTTTGCAAATAGACTACACCAAGCTGGCACAATCCATCATAGCAGAAAACCAAAGACAGGACAAACGCTACCTGATAAGGTATGGCGAACAGGTGCGCACAATAAGCAGCAGCGACATGGCCTACATCTACACCACATCCAAGGCGGTGTTTGCAGTGCTGCACACAGGCAAAGAATATCCGCTTGACAAAACGTTGGATCAGTTGGAACGGGAACTCAGTTCCCGCAACTTCTTTCGTATCAACCGGCAGTTCATAGTCAATATCAAAGCTATCGGACACATGCACATTGTCAGCAAGTCTCGGGTGCAACTGGAACTCTTGCCTCCATTTGCAAATGATGCAGTGATAGTGAGTACTGAAAAGTCGCCACTGTTCAAAGAGTGGCTCGGTGGCGATGATTGATATTCCTCCCGTTCGGAGACCAATTCTGCCAGTTCAGTCCCTTTCATATTTACGACACTAAGTGATGCTCCCAAATTTGAGGCAGAATAAAACCCTGTGAGCAAAATGGAACTCAGAGCAGAAGACTACCAGCGATTAGTGAATGAAAGAAACATGGATGTATTTGGTGAATTAGTAAAGCTGAATACCACATCTTATTACCACTACACTCTTGATGTGCTCAATCTATGTCGCAAGCTGAACATGGAGCGTATCAAGAATTTTCTGAAATAGAACTAAACAACTGACATCAACCACTTAACTCTATCCATTATATGAAAAGCATAACACGAATAAGCTTTGCACTTGCAACACTGTTGCTCACTTTGGCAATTGCTTGCAGGCACCATCCTGAGTTTACAACAGAGCAACCAACAGGCAATGGAACTACAGTGGTGCCCTGGACCAACCCCGACCCATGCGACCCAGACAGTGTTTATTTCGCCAATACCATTGCACCATTGCTCAATGCCTACTGTGGCTCAGAGGACTGCCATGATGCAGTGAATCCCGAAGAGGACATTGATGTGAGTAGCTATGCCTCCATCATGGCATCAGATGATGGCGAATTTGTAGTACCCGGTGATTTGGGCGAAAGCAAACTTTGGGATGCCATAAACAAACCAACAAGTGATGACGACCACATGCCGCCTACCGACCATCCTCAACTGAGCAGTGAGCAAAAAAGCCTGTTGTCACTTTGGATACAACAAGGCGCGCAAAACAACAGTTGCATAGCCGACTGCGATACCACCCTCACCATTACCTATTCCAATGTGGTGCAAAACATAATTCAGAACAACTGCATAGGTTGCCATGGCAGCACCAATCCAAGTGGAAGCCTTTCGCTGACCAACTACAATGAGGTAGTGGCCGCTGCCAATGGCACGCTGATAGACGCCCTGTATGGTACCAATGATGTAAGCGTGATGCCCGATGGCACCACAGGCCTTCCACAATGTATGATTGACCAAATACAGGAATGGATTGATAATGGTATGCCAGAATAAATCATATTTGCACAGATGATGAAGACAAGAAATACGCTCGTTGCATTTGCATCACTTGTGCTGATGGCAACATTGCTCCAGGCATGCTATTACGACAATGAACTCTATCTTTATGGTGCTGCATGCGACAACACAGACATTTCATACAACGGTCGAATTAAGGATATAGCCAACAATAACTGCGCAACCACCGGCTGCCATGCGGGCCCCTCCCCGGCTGACAACCTAACCTTTGAGGGTTATGACAACTGCCGCGCAACAACCGAAAACACAGCGGTGATGTGCGCCATAAGAAGAGAATCAGGCTGCAATCCCATGCCCAAGAACAAACCACAGATGAGCCAGTGCGACATAGATGCCTGGCAAGCGTGGATTGATGCCGGGTTTCCAAATTGAGCTTTGAAGTGGGAATTGGGATATTGAAAGTAGCAGAAAGTGAAATGGATCTTGTCTTATTAGAATTTGAAATACACAACAACATGCTCAGAAAAATAATCGGAATATTGCTTGCATTGGCCTTAGTGGGTGGCGGAATAGCGTACTACCTCTGGAACAAACCGCACAAAACAGCTGAAGGTGCAAAGCCCATAGCAACACTGACAGCAGATGCCCTCATAGCTGAATACGCTGCCAATACAGCCACCGCTGACACAAAGTATTTAGACAAAGTGGTAGAGGTAAGCGGGACAGTCTCAGACGCATCAACCAATGAGCTGGGCAGGCAGAAAATAACACTCAGTACAAGCCATACAGATGAACTGGGACTGCCCGCAGGCATAACCTTCATCATGAAAGAAAACGAAATAGTGCCGCAAGCCACAGTGGGCATCAATGTTGTTTTGAAAGGAATCTGCACAGGCTACAATACCGATGTTCAATTCAAAGAAGCGGTATCAGTAACGAAATAAGAAATCAAAACAACATTCAAAAAAAAGATTATGATGATTAGACAAACCATTCTCGCCCTTGCCATCGTGGCATTAGTTGGCAACACCTTAAATGCACAGAAGTATTTCACCAAAAGCGGAAGCATCCGCTTCTTCTCCACCACCAAAGTAGAAGACATAGAAGCCACCAGCAGCACCGCTACCTGTGTAGTAGATGCCACCACGGGCGATGTACAGTGGAGTGTGCTGGTAAAAGACTTTCACTTTGAAAAAGCACTGATGGAAGAGCACTTCAACGAGAATTACATGGAGAGCACCAAATTTCCGAAAGCCGATTTCAAAGGAAAAATTGAGAACATAGCTACCGTAAATTTCAAAGCAGACGGCACATACAGCGTGAAGGTGAAGGGCGATCTCACCATGCATGGTGTTACAAAGAACATTACGACCGATGCCACCATCACCGTGAAAGCCGGAGCGGTAAGTTGCAGCGCCAAGTTCAATGTAAATCCTGATGACTACAACATAGCCATACCAGCAACAGTTCAGGACAAAATATCCAAGAGCATAGAGGTAACAGTGAGCGCTACCCTTGCCGAATTGAAGAAGTAAACAAAATAAATTCATTGCCTGTGCAACGCAACGAAATCAGATTTTATAAAACAGGGCTACTCGCAGCAGCCCTGTTTTGTTTTATTCAAACTACAGCCCAGCAGGACACCACTGACCTGCTCTCGCTGCTCGGCCCTGAAGAACCAACAACTGACTACACCACTGCCACATTCAAAACCACGCGCATCATCAATATGCATAGCGTGGAGAATGCCGCAGAGGGTGTACTTGATTTCCGCATCAATCACCGCTTCGGTGCATTCAACACAGGTGTCGGCAATCTGTTTGGACTTGATGCCGCATTCATTCGTCTGGGTTTCGAATATGGAATCAACGACAGATTGATGGTTGGATTTGGCCGCAGCAATGTGAATAAGGAATTGGATTTTTTTGGCAAATACAAAATACTCAGGCAAAGCACAGGCAAGAAGAATGTGCCCATCAGCATGTCATGGTTCAGCAGCATGGTTATCCGTACTGATGAATTTGCTGACCCTGATCGCAACAATTATTTCAGCTCCAGGCTTTACTACTGTCATCAACTTTTGATAGCGCGCAAGTTCAACGAAAGTCTGTCATTTCAACTTGCACCAACTGTTGTGCACCGCAACTTAGTTCCTGACAGCACCATTGCGAACGATGTGTTTGCGCTGGGCGCAGGTGGCCGCATGAAGATGACCAGACGCTCATCTATCAATATGGAATATGTATATGTAATGCCCGATCAGTTGGAAGACAAATACACCAATTCATTTTCCATAGGCATAGATGTGGAAACCGGTGGCCACGTATTTCAGATGCACATCACCAACAGCTACCCGATGAATGAGAAAGGATTCATCACAGAAACCACAGGCAAGTGGAGCAAAGGCGATATTCAGTTCGGTTGGAATATTTCGCGCGTGTTTACCATCAAGCAGCGCAAGCAGCCTAAAGAATAATTAGTCCACGCCAAGGTATTTATGGGTTTGCACTGAAATTCTCCAACGCGGATTTAGCCTGATGTAATCAAGAATGAGAGACTGCATTTGTTCGCGTTTGCTCCACTCCGGCTGTAGATATAGCAAGCATTTTTGTTCTACCTTTTCAGCATGTAGTGCAGCCCAAAGCAAGTCAGACTTGTTGTACACTATCACCTTCAGTTCATCGGCTTGTGCATAGATGCTGCCCACAGGAGCTTTGAATTTCTTTGGCGAAAAGGTTATCCAATCCCACACACCCGTCACTTCATAAGCGCCTGATGTTTCAAGGTGTGTGCGAATGCCCACCGCTTTGATAGCTGCAGTAAGTTCTTCTAACGGATACATGGCAGGTTCGCCACCAGTCACCACACACAAGGGTGCTCCACTCTTCATCACATCATCTTGCAACTTGCTTATCTCCACCTGTGGATGTTTTGTTGCATCCCAACTATCTTTTACATCGCACCACACACAGCCCACATCGCAGCCACCCAGACGAATGAAATATGCGGCTGCACCCGCATAAGCTCCTTCACCTTGTATGGTGTAGAAGGTTTCCATGATGGGTAATGTTTGTGGTACGCTCATTTGAATTTATTCTACAATTATCTCATCGCAAAACAACCAAGATGGCTCGCCCACTGCATCGTGCCACTTTGGCAGCAACCCATAGTTGTATGAAATCATTTTGATGTATCGCACTATCTGCATTTCAAAAGTTGCGGTCATGTGTTCAATGCTTTGTCCTTCAGCTTTCTCATCTACAGATGGCAACGCGGTCTTCATCAATTGCCAATTCACGCCATCATCACTCACGTAATACTCCACCTTGGCTGGTCTGTATATCCAAGCATTGCCGTAGTGATACCAGTTGCTCGCTATGCTATGTATTTCAGTTGGTTTTTCTAAGTCAATGACTACTTCCATGTTCTGCCCGCTCACACCTTGCCACTGACCATCACGAAAATTGAGACTACCCAAAGCCCCGTCTGCCAAGGCCTGTGTGCCACTTGCAGGATAGTAAGGACTTAGGGTATAGCCAAGGGTAATTGATTTATTCATAGCCTTGTGCGGATTGAATTGGCGTACCATCTCTTCGCGATATTGTTTGCCTCGCCATGTTGCATTTACATAGAGAGTTGCGGGAGATTCTATTTGTAGTACCTGCCCTTTGTGAATTGTATCTGGCTTCACCTCTTCACGTGTTTTCTTATCATCCTTTACCCATTGGTAGGTCAAAGAGGTTTGTTCGTTTGAGGCTTTCATCCATAGCAGCAGGCTGTGGTTGGAGGCAAAGTCCACATCAATATGATAAGGCACAGATTCAAATCCATAATCCACATCTTGCACATCGAGGCAGGCATAGTTTGCAGAAAGACGCGTCTTGAAATTTTCATAATTCAATTTCGAAGTTGGTGTCCAGAGCACTTCGCTCAATGCAATTAGTCGCGGAAATATTTTCGAATGCACTGTTTCTTGTGGTGAGCGCTCTGTCCACATGTTGCACTCTGCGCCCATGATGTATGCTCGTTCCCTTTCATTGAGTGAATCGGGTATGGGTCTGAAAGAATAGACTTCAGCAAGATCAGTTGAGTTGAGCGGATAATCGAAGTAGCAATGCGATGTTGGCGACATCACCACATAGTGTCCGGCACGCGCTGCTTCCATCCCCCCCTGCATACCTCTCCAGCTTTGTACAGCAGCATCCGCAGGTATTCCGCCTTCCAGTATTTCATCCCAACCAATTATTTTTTTATTCTTCGTAGCAAGAAATGTTGCAATGCGCTCTATGAAATAAGTCTGTAACTCATATTCATCTTTCAATCCAAGAGTTGCCATACGATTCTGACAACGCGGGCAGTTTTCCCAACGGTACTTAGGCGCTTCATCGCCTCCAATATGTATGTATTGTGCTGGAAAAAGCTCGCAGACTTCAGCAAGCACATTTTGCAGAAACTCAAAAGTGTATTCGTTGCCAGCACAATAAATGTCTTTAAACACACCCCATTCATTTTCCACTTCAAGCCTTTCACCAGTGCAACTCAACTGAGGATAGGCGGCAATAGCTGCTACGCTGTGCCCCGGCAGTTCTATTTCAGGAATGATTGTGACATGGCGTTCGGCAGCATAGGCCACAATGTCACGTATTTGTTGCTTGGTATAATAGCCACCATAGCGCGAACCATCAGCCTCCGTACGCCACGCACCCACTTCTGTCAGCAGTGGATACTTGTCTATTTGTATGCGCCAGCCCTGGTCTTCAGTAAGGTGCCAGTGCAGCACATTCATTTTGTATTGCGAGATGAGATCAATGGTTTGTTTTACAAACTCCACGCTCATGAAGTGTCTGCAACAATCCAGCAGCAAGCCGCGGTGTGCAAACTGCGGCTTGTCGTCAATGGCTACATTTTGTATTTGAGACGGCAAGAGCAATCTAGATTCTTGCATCTTACCAGACAACAACTGTATGAGTGTTTGTGAAGCATAAAAAATTCCAGCTGGTGTGGATGCCTGCACTATGATGCTATTGGGCTTGATAAATAGTTTGTAGCTTTCATCCTTTGGCAGTCGCGCGTCCCTGGCTGATTCTATCGGCACAAAAGAGAGATCAATATTCTCCGTGCTTGCACCTGAACCACTGCAATGAAACCAGATGAAATTTTTCGTTTGTTGACCATCGAATGGTGAAGGTTTGAAATTGTTCGCAGTTGCACCAGCGAGCCATGCGCCAAAGTATCCTGCCTCACTCTCGCATTCACCTGAATAGAGCAGGGCAGTTTGTGTATTCAGTTCAAACCATTCATTACTCACAGTCATTTCTCCTGGCAACGGTATTACGTTTTGCTGTGCTTTCATTATTGCTGCAACCAACATGAAGCAGGCAATAGTCAGCCAACTTTTTATCTGGTTCATTTGTTCAACTCTTGAATGGTGTTGAAGAATTTTTCCATCGGATCCTCATCTTGCAACGGATAGAACATGTGGAATGCCCCAAGGTATTCATAATTCCCGGCAGGGGTTTCAATGGTGTACACCGAACAGACATAATAATTTTTTCTTGTCACCATTTTCTCCACCAGATCGTCAGCGAATCCAGCTCCAATACCTGCAATGGTTTGCATAGTGGGGTCTGAAGTAATTTGGTCAAATTGTGCTTTCATTCGGCTGCGCACTTCCTGCTTGAACTCATCTAAAGATGGATTTGTAAACAAAGCTGCCACTATTAGCAAAACAAATAGCAGCAGTGCAATGCGGATTACGAGTCTGATGAGTTTGAACATAGTTGAAATAAATTGTGTGCGTGATGCGCACAAAAATGATGTGAGAACGAAAATTTGAGTGTAAGAAAAGAGCTTCATTTCTGAAGCTCTTTCTAATTGAATATTTATTTACGTAATATTATTGCTTGATGAATCGGCCTGTGCCTTTGGCTTTGCCGGCATCAAGTGTTACTATGTAGGCACCGGCTGCAAGCATATCTGCTTCAAGCGAAATTTTGTGGCTGCCCGCAGACAAATTGTTACGGGTAATGCTTCTCACCAATTTGCCATGTACATCATACACGCGTATTTCCGCTTTGTTGGTGGCGGTTGCTAACTCAATGTTCATATAAACATCGGCAACACTTGGATTGGGATAAATGCTCAAGCTGGATTGCAATAGCGGTGTTGGTTCATCCACTGCAACCTCCTGCAAATCGTTGCTGCGGAATATGCCTCGGCCATGTGTGCCTGCATAAATCACCCCGTAGTTTTCGGTATTCATGAATCGTTTGTTGCCCAACTTCTGTTGCTTTAGGTCGAATACCGGAGCGTAGTTCAACTGACCAACGGTTTCTTCCACAGGTCTGCCTGGGAATGTACCTAAGTCGTTGCAGTGTGTCCAGCTATCACCACCATCATCAGAGGCCCACACTCCAAACTCGGTTCCTACTACCCAGGTATTGCCTCCAGGAGTAGTCACATCGATGATAGAACTATACACCGGCATTTTCTCCATGTCCACTTCATTGCCGGTAAAGTCCCACACGTTGGTGAAAGTTGGTGTGGCCGACAAGGCATTGGTACTATATCTCACCTTGCCATTGGAGTTGGTACCATAACCACCGTGTGTAATGATCATTTTGTTCGGATTGTTTGGATCTACAGCAATGCTTGTAACCACAGCACCACCCACGAGCACGGTTTGCGATTCCAGATTCAGCGCATCCTCTGCACTGTAGCAGTCGTCAAGGCCGGTATATCGCTTCAGGCTACCATCCCAACCACCAACCCAAAGGGTATTTCCATCAGCCGAAAATTCAAAGCACTTGGCTCCACCGTTGGGTGCATTTCCAATGCGCCACCAGTCCGGTGTAACATTGAGATTAAGTGACTCGCGTGTAATCCATGTGCCTTCGCTACCATTGAAGGCTGTTACAAAAAGGCTGGTGTATTGGTCCTGAACTAATCGCTGCTCCTTAACATTTTCCAATACATCAGCAAGATAATTGTAAGTGGTATCACAAACTATTGTATCATCGAGAATAGGATTGTACTCATACGTTGTATCATAGTCCACTACTACATCAATGCTGTCAGTGAAGTAGAACCATTGTTCGTTGTAAAAAAGTGAATCGTCCCAGTAAACAGTTACCGTGATCGGAATAATAATATCAAGTGTGTCAGTTCCAATTTCATCATAAGTTGTATCGCATTCTATTTCTGTTTCATGCTCTTGAGCTTCAAGCCAGGGGTAGTTAGGATCCATTGTATAGAGCACATCATCACTGAATGCAGGGCGCACCAGTTCAGGCCAGAATTGTAGCGGCTCGTCAGCAGGTATGTAGTACTCAAAAGGAATGTTCAGATTTTTGCTGAGTATCATGATGGTGGTATCAGCAATGGTGTGGGTAGTTGGGTTCAGTGCCCAGATGTATTGCTGTGAGTCTTCATCCTCTGTGTCTTCAAACAAACGCAGTGGGGTATAGAATATTCCAAACGTACCGCCTACATCGCCAATACCATCACCGCCAAGATCTACTATTTCATCATCATAAAACAAACCACCGGAGCCGGAAGGATCGTGCCTTTCTACGTTACCGTAATAACTGGAACCAAATAACAAGATGGTTCCTTCCGTGGTTTGGCTCATGTCACAACCAAATCCATCGCCACCCATTATTTCGAAAGCCTGCTGGTCGGTTATCATGTTGATGAATCCATTGTTCATACCCACCACTACCTGTGTCCCGTTGTCTTGCGTTCCACCCATCACAGGATAGCCTCCGCTGTGTGCGATATTGTAAAATTGTGTCACATTGTATCCACGGTTCATGGCAGTAAATGTGACACCGTTGTCCACACTCTTGAACACACCACCATCACAGCCAATGTACCAATCACCATTGGGTGCTATTTCAAATTCATGTATATCAGAATGCACATAAGACTGCATGCCTCCGAATCCAAAATTGTAAGCAATCTGCTCCGGTTGCGATGCACTGCCTGAGCGCCACAGGGTAACTCCACCAAGCCAAGCTATTTCAGGATTCAACGGATTTACTGCTACTGCAATATCGTATCGGCCCTGCCCTGTTCCGAATACTGAGTATTGATCATCCAAATCGGGTGGAAATGCATTGTGCCATGATGAGCCTTTGTCAGAGGAATAAAAAAGGCCTCCCATAAATCCTTGACCGTTCGAGTAAAATGCGTAGCATGTGTTCGGATCAGTAGGTGAAATAGCCACCACCGAGCGACTACCGCTCATGTCATAGTCGTTGTTACCGTCCACGTTGTCCTGTTCTACACTGGTGAAATTATTACCCCCGTCAGTAGAGCGCCAAATGCGAGAGTTGCCTGTGGCTACCAAGCAATAACTGCCATCTTCAGACCATTCTACATCTGCACCGCTGCCGGAACTTATTCCATTGCCGCCTATGTTCAAGTCATCTTCACCAGCATCATAATATCCAACACCTGGTTCACCGGCAATCCATATTCTGTCTGGATCATTGGGGTCGGCTTCCAAATCATTGATAAAAGCCCATGCGCTGTTATTGTTAAATGCCGGAGGCTCTGTGCCCGGCACAAGCGACCAGGTGGCGCCCAAGTCCGTAGAACGATACAAGCCAACGCCAATGCTACCACTACTGCCATTGCCACCGCCACCTTCGAATGTGCACCCTGTGCCTACGTATATTGTCCCATCTTCGGTTTGATCCATGCTGCTGATGGCCATTGTTTTTCCGAAACTGTCAAGCGATTCTACACGCTGCCAGTTGTTGCCTCCATTCACAGATTTGTATAGGCCACCTGTAACTGAACCTGCAAAAATCAAATCATTGTTGACTGCGAGAATGGCACGTGTGCGGCCGCCTACGTTGTCAGGGCCCATCTCCCACCAGCCCAAATTGAGCGCGCGCTCGCCTGCATGGTTTCGGTCGAATGCTTCCACTGCCTGAGCTACTTCAAGAAAGTCACTTGTTTCAAATTCTCCCGTTTCGACATTGCCTCTTAGCTTTTTCATAAAAGGTAATGAGCCATAGTAGTCACCTGCCATCCGGTTTTCGCGCAGTGAGTATTGGCTGGTTTTTTTCTCACCCTGAAAACTGAACCAAGAAGTGAGTGTGATGACTGCAAGTGCTGAAAATGTAAGTAGAAGTTTACGCTTCATGTTTTGATGTTTTGATTACAGGTATTTTTTCTAAAAAAGTCGAATGAAACGGGGGCAAGATAAACGGCCCATCTGTTTCTAAGTACACTTGTTTTTTTCCACAATTGTTCAATAATCACGAGTCCAAAATTGCTATCAGAAAATGTGTTTTTCAGCGTGATATGATGACCTCACCAACGGCCCGCTTTCCACGTACCTGAAGTTTTTGCTCAATGCATAAGTTTTGTATTCGGCAAATTTTTCAGGGGTTATGAATTGCGCTACAGGCAAATGCTTTGGTGTGGGTTGCAGGTATTGACCCATGGTGAGTACTTCCACGCCCACGCAGCTCAGGTCATCAATGGTTTCAAGTATTTCTTGTTCTGTTTCACCCAATCCCAGCATCACTCCGCTCTTTGTTTTCATTCCGGCCTGTTTTAGTCTGAGCAGCAACTCAAGGCTACGGTCGTATTTGGCTTGTATGCGCACCTGTTTGGTGAGCCCGCGCACCGTTTCCAGATTGTGCGATACTATTTCAGGCGCAGCCTGCACTATGCGCATCATATTGTCCCATTTGCCGGCAAAGTCCGGAATCAGTGTTTCCATGGTTGTATCAGGCGAAATGCTGCGAATTGCTTCAATGGTCTTTTGCCAGATTATGGAGCCACCGTCTGGCAGGTCGTCTCTGTCCACACTGGTAATCACGGCATGCTTCACACCCATCAGTTTTATGGATTTGGCCACACGAAGAGGTTCCAAAGCATCTGCTGCAAGTGGCTTGCCTGTGGCCACTGCACAAAATCCACAAGAGCGCGTGCAGATGTTGCCAAGTATCATGAATGTGGCCGTGCCTTCGCCCCAGCACTCCCCCATGTTGGGGCAGTTGCCGCTTTCGCAAATGGTGTGGAGTTTATGCTCATCTACAAGGCTGCGAACTTTTTTATAGTTCTCGCCTGTTGGCAGTTTTACACGCAGCCATTTTGGCTTTGGTGTTCTTTGGGTGGTTGGTTGAAATTCTTCTACTGCGTTCATTCTTGCTGTCTGCTGCCGGGTTTATTTTCTGTCGAATTTGCTGCCGAAGAAAAAGTTGATATAAGCTGAAAGAAAAATCTGATGATTGCGTGGATTACTAATGTCATCTTCCAAAATCTCCGGAGCCATGATGGGAATACGATGCGTGAACACATCCGTGGCTATTCCGGTTTCTATTCCTTTCAGTCCTTGCTTGTCGTTGGAGTAGTCAAAATTGAATGCGAATTTGGCAAATACGCCCGGATGAAACTTAAGCTCATCGAATCCACGAAGGCCGGAGGCACGGCCATATATGTTGTCTATGTAATGCTTGTCAGGATCAAACTTTTCTACCTGTAGGTATTGCTGTTGAATAGGCCCTTCTGTACTGTACAGTATTTCAAGATAAACGGGTTTGGTAAATCCGAATGATGGTCCGGCCTGCCAACTGTAGCCTATCTGAACTCCTTTGTTGCGAAGCTTTAGTGTTTTGATGTTCTTCTTGCCTACTGCTGTGCGTATGGTATAAAAATTATTTTGCTTGCCATAGAAATAGGGCCTTGCATTGGGGTCTTGCCATGGATTGTAGTTCTTGGTTTCCTTTTCGTGTTTTACAAAATTGAGATCGATGCTAAACAGATTCAGTTTGTAGGCACTCTTGTATTTGCCGTAGGTGAAAAAAGCACCATATCCATTCATGTTGAGGGAGATACCTCCATAAGCTTCTTTTTTGTAAAGCACCTGCAAACCATCGTCTACATTGCTTTGAGCAAATGAAGCCGCAGCGCAAATAGAACATATTAAGCCGAGGTATATTCTCTTCATGAACATCGAGTCCAAATGTATGAGTTTTGATGCCAACCGGGAATGGTGACGAGCTATCAAATTTCAGCCAATTATTGCTGTTCATTTATTTGCCACCAAACAAAACATTAAGTACAAAATGGAACAAGAAATAAACAAAATGATGACAGTGAGCTATGACGGTGCCCTTCGATGCACGGCCGTACATATAAAAAGCGGAAACACACTCACTTCTGATGCACCACCTGACAACAACGGACGTGGTGAGGCTTTTTCACCTACAGATTTACTCTGCACCGCGCTTGCTTGTTGCATGATAACGGTGATGGCTATAGCCGCGGAGAAAAAAGAAATTCAAATGGGTAATGTGAATGCCGAGATCGAAAAGCGCATGCTTGCCGAACCCAGAAGGGTTGGTGAAATAGTGATAAAACTTCAGATAGAGAACAAGAACTACGGTAACAGAGAGAAAAGACTGCTGGAAACTGCTGCTTTGAATTGCCCTGTGGCCAAAAGCTTAAGCAGCGAACTGAAGCAAACAGTGCGCTTTGAATATTTGTAATTGCGGGATTACTTGGCTTGCTGCACCTGCACACGGTCGTATGCTGCGCAAGACTCTTTTCTCCGACCACAAGAACTGATGACTATAAGCAAAACAAATGCTACTGCTATCAGGATGGAAGATTTTTTAGTCATGATGTGAGATGCTTTGTGCTGGTATCCGGCCAAATGTAAAATTTTTTGGCCAAACCAAATGTTCCAATTCAAACGAGGTTATCAACAAATAAGTTTTCCTGTCACAGGTCAATTCAAAACCTCTTTCATTTTTTGCCCTATCTGTGCAGGTGAATCCACTACGTGAATGCCGCATTCGCGCATGATTCTTTTCTTGGCTGCTGCGCTTTCATTCTCGCCACTTACTATGGCTCCGGCATGGCCCATGGTGCGTCCCTTGGGAGCAGTTTCTCCGGCAATGAAGCCTACCACAGGCTTTTTATTCCCATTTTGTTTTATCCATTGGGCGGCCTTGGGTTCCAGTTCGCCACCTATTTCACCAATCATCACTATACCTTTTGTGGCATCATCATTCATCAGCAGTTGAATGGCCTCCAATGTGGTGGTGCCGATAATGGGGTCGCCACCTATGCCAATTGCAGTAGTTACACCCAGTCCGGCCTTCACAATCTGGTCGGCAGCTTCGTAGGTAAGTGTACCTGACTTAGAGACAATACCAACCGTACCCGGCACAAAAACGAATCCAGGCATGATGCCTACTTTGGCTTCTCCGGCAGTGATTACGCCAGGGCAATTGGGACCAATCAAAGTGCAGCCTCTGTCTTTGATGTATTCTTTTGCTTTTACCATATCAGCCACCGGTATGCCTTCTGTGATGGTTACTATCACCTTGATGCCTGCTTCGGCAGCTTCCATTATGGCGTCAGCAGCAAATGCTGGTGG